>CAZOMH010000038.1:12250-15046 GCA_964580415.1 uncultured Nitrospirales bacterium | reverse complement strand
CTCGGGCCTGAACTCCGCGGCGACCATCTTCACCATTGACATCTACAGCAAATACATCCGCCGGACCGACAATGCGGGCGAACTGAAACTGGTGGGCCGGGTGTCCACGGCGACCATTATCGTCATTGCCTGCCTCTGGTCCCCGATTATCGGCTACTTCCCGGGGGTTTTCCCATACATCCAGGAATTCTGGGGCTTTATCTCGCCGAGTATCGTGGCAGTATTCGTCGGCGGGCTTGTGTTTAAGTTTGCGCCGCCAATCGCGGGACGCACCGCACTGCTGCTTGGCCCGGCACTCTTCGCCGTGTGCCGCATGCCGGGCTGGTTCATGAAGTCCAATCCGCCCACGGAAGGCTTCGGCAAACTGTTTTACCAGTTCTGCACAATGGCCTTCCTGCATCACATGATGATCATTTTCCTGATACTGTTTGCTTATGTCGGGATCGTGGCGGCCGTCAAGCCCATGTCCAAGCCGGTAACCATGCCCAAGTCCAACGTGGATGTCACGCCGGACCCGAAGGTGTACTGGATGGGCACCCTGATCATCCTGCTTACCGTGGCGCTGTACATCTATTGGCGTTAGGCCTGATTTCCAGACAGCCGCCTTCTGTTGTCCGTTTCTGGCCGGTGCCATGGGACGGCCAATACCGGCGCATGTTCCCCGTTTATTGGCCCCGGAGGGGCCGGACAATCGTGGTCAATGAGTCAAATTAACCCGCCCCTGGAGGGGGCGAACAAAAGGTTTGCACGCCGGCACCTTGTTCGCCCCCTTCGGGGACGGTAAAATTTGCGTCTTTTTCACGGGTTCCGCTTCGCTCCACCCGTGGTTGTTGTGCGCCCCCTTGCGGGGGCAAGATGAAGATGCGTGAAGACGGGCCGCCACTGTACCAGCAGGCCGTTTTCCCGCCACCCAGGACTCTTGGTCTGTGATAAGAATGCAACCTGAAACAGAGGATACGGGCATGAAAAAGGAACGATTTGTCATGACTGCCACTGCTTGTTTTGCCCTGCTGCTCGCCGTGGGCGGCGCGCTGCTGCTGCCGCGCTGCGCGGTTGCGGCCGATGTTCCCGACTGGGAGAACCCCGACGTGAACAGCAGGAACCGCGAGCCCATCGGCTGCACGCGAATGCCCTTCCCCGATGCGGAAGCGGCGCGCACGCAGCCGCGCGAGGCGTCACCGTGGTTCCAATCGCTCGACGGCAACTGGAAGTTCAACTGGGTGCCCAAGCCGGCGGACAAACCCACCGGCTTCCAAGAGCCCGCCTTCGACGTGAGCGGCTGGAAAGAGATTCCGGTGCCGTCGTGCTGGGAACTGGAAGGCTACGGTATTCCGATCTACACCAACGTAAAGTACCCCTTCCCGGCCGACCCGCCGCGCCTGCCGAAAGAGGACGATCCGGTCGGCTCTTACCGGCGCACCTTCACCGTTCCGGAGGCATGGGCCGGGCGGGAGGTTTTCCTCCAGTTTCGCGGCGTGTACAGCGCCTATTACGTGTGGGTGAATGGAAAGGAAGTGGGCTATGCTGAAGACAGCAAACTCCCGTCCGAATTCAACATCACAAAACACCTGAAGCCCGGCGAAAACACGCTGGCTGTCGAGGTGTACCGCTGGTGCGACGGCAGCTATCTGGAAGATCAGGATTTCTGGCGCTACAGCGGTATTTTCCGCCCGGTAGGCATCTATTCCACCGCGCCGGTGCAATTGCGCGATTTCCGGGCCCAGAGCGATCTCGACGCCGCATACAAGGATGCCAAGTTGACGGTGTCCGCAAATGTGCGCAACCTTGGCGCGCACCCCGCCGCGGGATATACGGTGGAAGCGACCCTGTACGATGCGGCAGGCAAGCCGGTGGGACAGACGCTGAAGATGCCCGTGGGCGCCACCGCCACGGGCGCCGAGACGGTGGTGACGGCAAGTTCTTCCGTGCCCGACCCGCTGAAATGGACGGCGGAGACGCCCAATCTGTACCGCGTGGTCGTCGCACTCAGGGACGCCAAGGGCAAGGTGGTCGAGGCCGATGCCTGCAGTCACGGTTTCCGCAAGATCGAGATCAAGGATGCCGTGTTCATGATCAACGGCGTCCCGGTCAAGGTCAAGGGCGTCAACCGGCATGAGCACGACATGCACACCGGCCGCACCATCACGGTTGAGGGCATGATCCAGGACATCAAGCTCATGAAGCAGTACAACATGAACATCGTGCGCACCTGCCACTATCCGAACCGGGAGGAATGGTACGACCTGTGCGACCAGTACGGGCTTTACATCATGGACGAGGCCAACATCGAATCGCACGGCATGGGATACGAGATGGACAAGACGCTTGGAAACAATCCGGCCTGGAAGGCGTCCCATATCGAACGCACCATCCGCATGGTGGAACGCGACAAGAACCATCCCTGCGTCACCTTCTGGTCGCTGGGCAACGAGGCGGGGCCGGGCTGCAACTTCGAGGCCACGTCGGAAGCCATCCGCGCCATCGACCGCAGCCGTCCCATCCACTATGAGCGCTACAACAAAGTGGCCGACATTCACAGCGAGATGTACCACCGCATCCCCGACATGATCAAATACCCCAAGTCCGGCGAAAGAAAGCCTTTCTTCCTGTGCGAGTATTCGCACTCCATGGGCAACAGCACGGGCAACTTCCAGGACTACTGGGATGTGATCGAGAGCGACCCCATTTTCATGGGCGGCTGCATTTGGGACTGGGTCGATCAGGGCCTTGTCAAGAAGTTCAGCGACCCCCGCGGCATCACGCAGCCCCCCACGGCGGCGGACAAGAATTTGGGCC
>CAZOMH010000038.1:0-12240 GCA_964580415.1 uncultured Nitrospirales bacterium | reverse complement strand
CTGGCGGTAAAGCCGGCGCCAAATTACAAGGAAGACTGGTTCATGGCCTACGGCGGCGATTACGGCGACCGTCCGACGGACTGGAACTTCTGCTGCAACGGGCTCATGCGGGCGGACCGCACCCCCTCCCCCGCCACTGCCGAAGTCAAGAAGGTCTACCAGTATGTGAAGGTGACGCCGGTTGATCTTGCCGCCGGCACGGTCAGCATTCTGAACAAGTACGACTTCGTCAGCACATCGTTTCTAAAAGCAGGCTGGAAGGTGGAATGCGACGGCAAGGTCCTGGAAGAGGGTGATCTCGGCGTACTCGACATTGCTCCGCATGCCAGGCAGGAGGTCAGGATTCCGTTCCACAAGCCCGCCTCACTCACCCCCGGCGGCGAATACTGGATTACCGTCTCCTTTTCGCTCGCGCAAAGCACGCTCTGGGCCGATGCCGGATTCGTGGTTGCCTGGGACCAGATGGAACTGCCCTGGAAGGCGGATGCGCCGGCGGTTGTCGCCGCCGGGAGCCTGCCCAAGGTGGAACTCAGGAAGTCCAAAGACCGTTTCGAAGCCACGGGCGACGGATTCACCGTGGCGGTCGGCAGAGATTCCGGTTTGATCGAGTCCTACGCGGTGGACGGCAGGGAACTTCTGGCCGGACCGTTCACACCAAACTTCTGGCGCGCCCCCACCGACAATGACAACGGCAACGGCGCGCCCAAGCGCCTCGCCTGCTGGCGCGATGCGGGCAAGAACCGCAAGGACATCAAGGTCCGGGCAAAGGCAAAGGACAACACGGTTGTCTTCGAGGTTTCGTCGCGCATTGCCCCGGCCGAGTCGGTACTGACCCATGTCTACACCGTCCACGGCAACGGCAATGTGGTGGTGGAGATGTCCATGGAACCCAAAACGAAGGCCCCCGAAATGCAGCGTTTCGGCATGCAGGCGGCCCTGGCGAAGGACCTCAACCGCATGACCTGGTACGGCCGCGGTCCGCAGGAGAATTACTGGGACCGCAAGACGGGCGCCGCCGTCGGCGTGTATTCGGCCGGGGTCGAGGAAATGTTCCATCCCTATATTGAGCCGTCCGAATACGGAAACCGCGCCGACGTCCGCTGGGTCGCCATGACCGACGAAAAGGGCCGAGGCCTGATGGCGGTGGGCATGCCGCTCGTATACACAAGCGCATGGCCCTTCTCCATGGAAGACCTGGAAAACGCCTCGCACATATGCGAGCTTCCACGGCGCGACTTCGTCACATTCAACGTCGATCTCGGCCAGACCGGCGTCGGCGGCGACGACAGTTGGGGTGCCCGGACGCATGACGAGTACACGCTCTTCTGCAAGCCCTACCAGTACAAGTTCCGCCTCACGCCGCTGCGCGGCGGTGAGACACTGCCGGACCTGTCCAGGCGCGGCGTGGAATAGTCAGTCCGCAGAGGAGAACGGTTTATGGCACCCGTTGCGCTCCGGCGCAACGGGTGCTGTCTTTGCTGAGGTGAACATCCCAAGAGGACCGGACGGCGCCTACTCCGCGACAACACCCCCGGCAATCTCACCCAGAATTGCGTCCAGGTCATCTTCCGTCACCCCGGAATACCACACATTGTCCGGAAAGACCATGATGTTTGGACCGTGCAAGCACTGGTTAAGGCAGCCTGATTTGCTCACCCTGATTGCCTTTCCCAGGCCCAGCGTCTTCACTTTCTCCTTCAGACTGGCGTGCAGGCCGGCCGCCCCGCGCCCGTAACAACAGGGCGGCCCGCCGGGCGGGCGTTCGTTTACACAGACAAACACGGTCTTCTTGTACGGAACCGGGTGTTTCTCCATGGTCAATCCTTCCGGGCATGGCCCTGCGTCTAGAACGGTTCGTGAAGGCGCTTCACCGGCGTGCAGGTCAGGATAACCGCCCCCTGCGGGTGCCGACGCACAATAAGCTCGTCGTTGTCCATCAGGGACACATAGTCCACGGAATTGTCAAAGGCCAGGAGCGCCGGGCCGCGCGTGATGACAAAACGCACCGTCACATCCTCCGCCACGACCAGATGGTTGGTCTGGCGCGAGGCCGATTTGAAGGCGATGCCGATGCCCTTTTGGAAAATACCACGCGTAATCGCGTTGAAGTACGCCGTGCTGCCAAAGGCCGTGCAGGCGATAAAGCCGTCCCCGATGATCTCCGCGCCGCCGTCAAACGGTTCGTCGTCAATCCACAGCCGAAAACGCACCGCGCTGTTGATCCGGCCCATGTCCACGTTAATCTCGTTCAGGCAGGAGAGGGTAAAGTCGGGATCGACACTGCCCGGTTCCGGGTGGTTTACCAGGCATTCCAGCTTCGTGTAGCCGTTGCTCACCATCCGCCCCCGCGCCAGCGCCTCAATCACGTCGCCTGCCGGATGATGGATGCAACGGTGTCCCAGGCGGCTGTTTAACACCGGGACTTTGGGAAGACCCGGCCAGCGCAGTTCCGCCGCCAGCAAGGTTCCGTCGCCGCCGAACGACACCACCACATCGGGATCGGACTCGGCGATTTCGAGGCCTGGAAACCGTTCAAAATGCGGAACAAGCGCTTCGGCCTCGTTTCCAAACAAGGCCACCCGCAAGTGCGGATACTCTGTGCCAGATGTTGTCATGAAATTAAGGATTCCCGAATGTGTCCCCGGGGAACGGGCGCTGCAAGACGCAACGCCAACAGAACGACAGTATAGCACGGGGCTGCGCGTTCGGAACACGCGCGAAGGCGCACAAGTGTGACAGGGTGCGTCGCGGCGAAAAACGGGGGGGTTGATTATTTTCTTAAGGGGTGGTACTATTTTTATCGGAGTGACAGTAGAAGGGCGTGGGTGGACCGTGGGTCCTGACAGCGCCCTGCTAACCGGTGTCAGGCATTGCGGTATCCGTCCGGGATGAGCAGAATGCCAAAAAAGAGAACTGGAAGGGATTGCCATGAACTGGAACAGTACCAAGTGTCGTGCGTTGTCGGTGTTTTCCTGCCTGGTCCTGGCCGCCGTTATTGCGGCTGCACTGCCCTTTGGGCCGGCATTGGCTTTCGCAAATGACGTGCCCGGTTCGGGGACGGCCAAGGACGTATCCGCGCCCGGCATAAGTTCCCTGTCGCCCAGCAGCGGCGCGCCCATCGGCGGCACCTCTGTCACCATTTACGGCTCGAATTTCACCGCAACAGGCACCACCCGGGTAACCTTCGGCGGCGTGGACGCCACCGATGTCACTGTTGCTGTCCCGGGATACTTGAGCCCGGGCTACTATATATCCTGCAAGACGCCCGCCCATGCCGAAGGCGCGGTGGACGTGGTGGTCATCAATCCCGACGCCCAAAGCGCCACCCTTGCGGGCGGATTCACCTACGTCACCCCGCCCGCACCGATACTGACACATCTGTCGCCAAGCAGTGGTCTGGCTGTCGGCGGCACCGCTGTCACCATTTTCGGGTCGGGTTTCATGAAGGAGGGCTTGACCCGCGTGACCTTTGGCAACGCGGAAGCCTCCAATGTGTATGTGATTGACGCGAACTCGCTTGGATGCACCACGCCGCCTCACGCGCTGGGCGCGGTGGATGTCACCGTCATCCGTGCGGACGGCCTGAGCGGGACCAGATCCAATGGATTCACCTTCGCGCCGCCGCCCCCGCCCGAGATGACCGGCATTACGCCCCCCAGCGGGCCTGTCGAAGGCGGCATATCGGTTGATATTTCCGGGTACAATTTTGTCGGAACAGGAGTCACCCAGGTTAGCTTTGGCGGCGTGAGCGCCACCAATGTTGTGTATCGGGGTGCCGGAACGCGCACCGCCGCCCACGTACTCTGCACCATACCTCCCCATGCGCTGGGCGCGGTGGATGTGGTGCTCACCAACCCCGACGGCCAGAGTTGCACACTGGCCAACGGGTTTGCCTACGCGCCGCCGCTGCCGCCGGCACCGACGTCGGTAACGCCTCCGCGGGGAACGCCGGTGGGCGGCACCGATGTCTACATTCTCGGTACGGGCTTTTCGGAGGCCTACAGCTACCGGGTAACCTTCGGCGGCGTGGACGCCACCAATGTCCAACGGGTCAATGACGGTCTTTCGTCCATAAGAATCACCTGCACCACGCCAGCACATGCGGAGGGCACGGTGGATGTCGCGGTCATCCGCTCAGACGGCCAAAGCGGCATTCTGTCGGGCGGATACACCTATACGGCAACGACCGGACCGGTCCTGACCGGCATTTCGCCCCCCAGCGACACGACCCTGGGCGGCGCCCGTGTCCAGTTATCCGGTTGGAATTTCAACGACGCGGGAGGCACCCGGGTGACTTTCGGCGGCGTGGATGCCACCAGCGTTGCCGTGTACAGCGAGGGCTATGGATATAACCCCTATGTTAACTGCGTCGCCCCGCCCCACGCCGCAGGCGCGGTGGATGTGGTGATAATCAACCCTGACGGCCAGAGCTACACCCTTTCCAATGGATTTGAATACACACAGGCCCCGCCGCCCGCCCCAAGTTCCATAACTCCCGCGGAAGGAACGACACTGGGCGGTACCGAGGTCAATATTTCCGGTTTGAACTTCTCTTGGAATGGAACAATCCGGGTGACCTTTGGCGGCGTGGACGCCACCAATGTCCATATAGGCTCCGGAGGCTATATGACGCCTCCGGTACTTGTCTGCACCACGCCGGCCCATGCGACCGGTACGGCGGCTGTGGTGGTCATCAATTCAGACGGGCAGACTGGCACGCTTCCCAACGGGTTCACGTACACACAAGCCCCCGCGCCGACGCTCAGTTCGCTCTCGCCCGGTCGGGGACTGACAGAAGGCGGCGTTCTCGTTTCGCTTGAAGGAACGGGCTTCGCCCAGATCGGCACCACCCGGGTAACCTTTGGCGGCGCGGAGGCGACTGACGTGACTGTCTCCGGTGACACGATACGCTGCGCCGCACCGGCCCATGCCGTTGGCGCCGTGGACGTCACCGTAATAAACCCGGACGGCTTGACCGGATCGCTTCCCGGTGCATTCTCCTACCATGTGCCCGGAGAACGGGTGCTTCGCGTTGACGCGGACAACACTTCCGGTGTCGAGGACGGCACAACTTGGGAAACCGCGTTCGCCAGCATCCAAAGCGCCATCGCGGCTACGGCAGCCTCGGACCAGACAAGTGAAATCTGGGTGGCCGAAGGAACCTATACCGCCGCCGCGCCCGGAACGGTGGTCGCGTCCATGGAATATCTCTGCGACCTCTACGGCGGCTTTGCCGGGGTGGAAACGCAGCGCGACGAGCGCGATTTCGCCGCCCACGTGTGCGTCATCGACGGGCAGAACCAAAGCGCCTGTGTCTACGGCGCGGATGCGACCCGTCTGGACGGCTTCACCATCACGGGCGGACGCGGCCCCTTGCGCCTGGGTGAACAGAGTTCCTGGCAGTATACGTGCTCGTGGCTGTGCAACAACGGCACTGACTACTCGAATGCGGTTGCAGTGGACAACTCGGGCGTGTCGACCACCCTGGTCCATTGCAAATTCACCGGAAACAGTCCCGGTCTGGCCGTGGTGGCCAATTTGTCGGAAGAATGGCGTCCCTCCAATCCGGTTATTGCCGAATGCGACTTCACCGGCAATGCGGGGGAATACTGCGCCGTGCTCAACGGCGCGCTGTCGGGGATAAAGGGCACACCCGTCATTGAGGACTGTTCCTTCACCGGTACACGCAACGGGATATTTGATTATGCCCGCGATGGCGAGTGCAACGCCGTGATTGCACGGTGCATTTTCACAGCAAACAACACGGCACTCCTTGAGTACCCGGACTTGCCGTCCCGCTGTGCGGCGCAATTGGAAAACTGCGTGTTTTCAGGGCAGACAGAAACGGTCCTGAGCCTTTTCAACATTGGCAACCCCGACATGACGCCATCGACCGCGGCGTTTACCAACTGCACCTTCGCCGCAAACACCGTCCCGCTGGGCGTTTTCTACATGCCCGGCGGAGCGCCGGTTCAGATCGCACTGCGCAACTCCATCGTCTGGGGTAACATCGGACAGATGCTGAATACCGCCGGGCCCACGACGACGATCACCGCGTCCCACTGCGACATTCAGGACGGGTTCGCCGGTACGGGCAACATTGCGTCCGATCCGCTGTTTGTGGACACGGCCTCGGGTGATTTCCGGCTGCAGGCCGGTTCCCCCTGCATCGACGCGGGTACGGCCGCCGATGCGCCCGCCGCGGACCTTGTCGGCATGCCCCGCCCGCAGGGCGCGGGATTCGACATGGGCGCCATGGAAATGCTGGTGTCAACCATGCCCGATCTGTCAGGGCTTGCCCGGACCGCCGCGGTGGAGTGGGTTGCCTCGGCAAAGCTCTATGTGCGCGATGAGACCGAAGAGTACAACCCGACGATCCCGGACAACCATGTTATTCGCCATACGCCGGCGGCGGACACGCAAGTCGTGTCGGGAAGCCCGGTGGACTGGGTGGTTTCCAAGGGGCCGGAGCCGGTGTCCGTGCCCGATGTGACGGGCCGGACGCAGGCCGCGGCCACGGCCGCGATTGCGGCGGCCGACCTGGTTGTCGGGACGGTCACAGAGCGGTACAACGCGGCCGTGCCGGCCGGCACGGTGCTTTCGCAGAGCCCCCTGGCAGGCGCCGTGGTGCTGCCTGGAACAGCGGTGGATATGGTGGTCAGCCGTGGTGTGCAGCCGGTCGTGATGCCCAATGTCGCCGGCCAGCCCGAGACGGAGGCGGAAATGGCGCTCACCGGCGCGGGGCTGGTGCCGGGTGCGGTGACACGGGCTTACAGCGACACCGTTCCCGCAGGGAGCGTGGCCGCGCAAAGCCCCGCGGCAGGATCGGAACTGCCGCCGGGTTCGACGGTAAGCATTGTGATCAGCCTTGGTTCAACCCCGCCGCCCGAGGGCGAAACTGAATCTCCGGCTGCCGGGACCGCCCGCCAGGAAATGGCCGGCGCATACAATTCGGCAGACACCAACGGCGACGGTGCATTGTCCTTTGGCGAGGCCTCGGGTGCGGTCCTCGGCCTGACCCAGACCGTATTCGATGAACTCGACACCAACGCTGACGGGCAGTTGAGCGCGGATGAACTGGGCGTGAATGACAGCGCCGGATGCGCGGGATGCCAAAGCGGCAAGTGCGCGGTCACTCCCGGTAAAAGCCTGGGCGACTTGTTCTTGACGGCTCTGGGATTTCTGGGTATTGCCGCCATGGCTGCGGTTCGCAGACCGTAAGAAACCTGCCGGACACGCTGTGAAGACTCCCCCGAACGTCGCAAGGCGTTCGGGGGGACTTCTCTTGATCCGCGTGGACAATAGAATGGGCGAAAGAGCAGACCGGCCCGGCCCGCCTTCGAACGCCTGCTCTGCGGCAGGCCGCGGAACCGACCCGGCAAAATAGAAATTGACACTTTCACTTAGTTGAAGTATATTAAATATAGAGTTGTAGAGAAGGGCGGGTCCGGACTCCGGGTCTGGACTGAGTTTCATTGAAACACGGGCGGGCATCGCGGCACGCGGGGCGGGTACGATGCCCAAAATGAAAGGGAGAGGTGAATATGATGCAGAACAAATCCAAATGTCGCGTGCTGTCGCTGGGCGCCTGCGCGGCACTGGCCGCCGTTCTTGCGATTCTGCTGCCGGCGGCACCAGTGCTGGCCTCCGCAAGTGATGCGATCAGCCCGGAAGTTCGGGATAACGCCAAGACCCTGTCATTGCCCTCCATAAGCCGCCTTTCACCCAACACCGGCCCTTCTCTGGGCGGGACCGAGGTGTACATTTATGGCTCCGAATTCTCGTCCTCCGGAACAACCCGGGTAACCTTTGGCGGTGCCGACGCCACCAGCATCTATGTGAACGCTTCGGGTTATATGAGCCCCGAGCCCTATGTGCTTTGCACAACACCAAGCCATGCCGTGGGCGATGTGGATGTGGTGGTTGTCAATCCCGACGGCGGGACCGGCACCATTGTCCGCGGCTTTGCCTATACGGCCTCTCCTCCCCCAACCGTTACAAGCCTGTCCGTGGGCACTGGTCCGTCCCTGGGCGGCAGTTCAGTCTCCATCAACGGAACAAATTTCTTCCAGCAGGGCACCACCCGCGTGACTTTCGACGGGATGGATGCCGCCGGCGTCTACGTGACCGATGCCGGTAAAATCACCTGCAAGACTCCGCCGCACGCCGCGGGCGCGGTAAATGTCACCGTTATCAACCCGGACGCCCAAAGCGCGACGCTGTCCGGTGGGTACACTTACATAGCCTCTCCCCCCCCGACCGTGACGGCGATATCCCCGGCGCAGGGCACAACGCTGGGCGGCACAGAGGTGAATGTGAGCGGGGCCCATTTTGGATTCTTGGGCGCCACCCGCGTAATCTTCGGCGGCGTGGATGCGGTTAATGCCAGTGTGTCCAATACGGGTTCCATCTATTGCCTCGCGCCCCCCCGCGCCGCGGCCGGGACAGTGGATGTGGTGGTTGTAAATCCCGACGGCCAGTCCGTAACGCTCTCCGGCGGATACACCTACACACCCGCCCCTCCGCCGGCGGCCTGTTCGGCATATCCCATGCAGGGGATAACGACGGGCGGCGAAACCGTCTACCTGCACGGGGCAAACTTCGGCCTGTTGGGAACGACCCGGGTGACCTTTGGGGGAATAGATGCCGCCAATGTCCAGGTGACTGCCGACGACAGGCTCACATGCACAACACCCGCCCACACCCCCGCCGCCGTGGATGTGGTTGTGGTCAATCCCGATGGCCAGAACGACACGATTAGGGACGGATTCTTCTACGTCCTTCCCATAGTCACGGGCGCAAGCCCCGCCTCCGGGCCGACCGTTGGCGGCCTCAACATAATGGTTTCCGGATTCGCCTTCGCCCAGTCGGGCGTGCGGGTTTTGTTTGGCGGCGTCGATGCCACCGGCGTGGCCGTCGCCGGTGAAGCAATTCACTGCGTGCTGCCCGCCCATGAAGCCGGCGTCGTGGATGTCTCGGTCATCAGCCCGGACGGCGTGACCGGAACACTTGCCAATGGGTTCACCTATCACGCTCCGGGAGAACAGGTGCTCCGTGTTGACGGAAACAACAACTCCGGAGTGGAAGACGGAACCTCCTGGGCAACTGCGTTCACCACCATTCAGCAAGCCGTCTCGGCTGTTGCGGCATCAGGCCAGACGGGAGAGGTCTGGGTGGCCGGGGGAATCTATGCGGCCGCCACACCCGAAACCGTGGTTGTCACCATGGAACCCTACTGCGACCTCTACGGCGGCTTCGCGGGAGTGGAAACGCGGCGGGACGAGCGCGATATCGCCGCCCATCCCACTGTCATCGACGGCCAGGATGAAAGCGCCTGCGTGTACGGCGCCGACTTTGCGCGACTGGACGGATTCACCATCACCGGGGGCAATGGTCCGCTGCGCCTCGGAAACCAAAGTGCGTGGATATCTCTTTTCCTCCCGCTGCTCGGTTCTGAGACGAACACCACCCGCATGCTGGCGGTGGACAATTCGGGAGTCTCTCCGACCCTGGCCCACTGCACGTTCACCGGAAACACCCCGGGCTTCGCCGTGGTTGCCAACCTGACAGAAAACGGGAATCCGTCAAGCCCGGTCATAACAGGATGCGATTTCACCGGCGGCAAGGGGGAATCCTGCGCCATTTTCAACGGTGCGCAGTCCGGGCTTCAGTCCAAGTCCCGCATTGACGGCTGCTCCTTCACCGGCAATTACTGTGGAATCCTCAATATTGGCTGGGAAGGCGAATGCAGTCCGATCATTACGCGCTGCACTCTTGCGTCGAACGCCATCGCCCTGGAAGAATTGGCGGCATTGCCCGGCATTTGTGCAACACACGCGGAGAACAGCGTTTTCTCGCGGAACACGAACACGACGCTGTCCTTTCTCGGGCTCTCAAGCGGGGCCCAACTGCGCCCGGTGTTCGTCAACTGCGATTTCACGGAAAATTCGGCCACAAAACCGATCTTCTCTGCCAAGGGCGGAACGGTTCAGGCAGAAATGCGCAACTGCATCGTCTGGAACAATTCCGGGCCGCTGCTGGCCGCAGACAGTCTTGCGACCCTCACCGCGTCCTATTGCAGCATCCAGAACGGGTTCGCCGGTGAGGGCAACATTGCGGCCGATCCGCTGTTTGTGGATGCGGCCTCGGGTGATTTCCGGTTGCAGGCCGGTTCCCCCTGCATCGACACGGGTGCGGCCGACAATGCGCCGGCCGCAGACCTCGCCGGCATACCCCGTCCCCAGGGGGCGGGTTTCGACATGGGTGCCATGGAAATGCTGGTATCGACCATGCCGGATTTGACCGGATATGCCCGGACCGCCGCGGAAGAGTGGATCGCCGCCGCAAAGCTCTATGTGCGCCAAGAAACCGATGAGTACAACCCGACAATACCGAACGACCATGTCGTCCGTCATACCCCGCCTGCGGACACCGTGGTCCTCTCGGGAAGCCCGGTGGAATTGGTGATCTCCAAAGGTCCGCAGCCGGTGCCCGTGCCCGATGTGGTCGGCAAGATGCAGAACTCCGCCACCGGGACCATCACGGAAGCGGCCCTGGCGGTCGGCACAGTGACGCTGCAATACAGCCTGACCGTGGCGGCCGGCATCGTCATTTCACAATCGATTGCACCCGAAACCGAAGTGTTGCCTGGAACGGTCATCGACCTGGTGGTCAGCCGTGGCGGCATCTCCGTGCCCGATGTCACGGGCCAGACGCTGGACGCCGCATCGGCGCTCATCGCAAATGCCGAACTGGCCGTCGGCACGGTCACGGGGCAGTTCAATGCAGCGGTGCCTGCGGGCGTCGTGTTTGTGCAGTCACTTGCAGCGGGAACCCGGGTGCTTCCGGGCGCGGTGGTGGACCTGCTGGTCTCCAAGGGACCACAGCCGGTGGCCGTGCCCGGCGTGGTGGGCCAGACGCAGGACGCGGCGGCGGCGGTCCTTGTGAACGCCAATCTCACTGTCGGAACCGTCACGCAGCAGTACAGCGCGACCGTGCCCGCCGGGACAGTCCTGTCACAATCACCCGCAGCGGGCGACACAGTGCTGCCGGGAACACCGGTGCTCCTGGTGGTCAGCAGGGGTGTTCAGCCCTCCGTAATGCCGGATGTTGCCGGCCAGCCGCGCGCACAGGCCGAAGCGGCGATCACCGGCGCCGGTCTGGCACTGGGCACCGCAACCGAGGCGTATAGTGACACCGTACCGACCGGCACTGTGATTGCGCAAAGCCCGTCGGCTGGAACGGAACTGCCGCCGGGTGCGACAGTCAGCATGGTGGTGAGCCTTGGCCCGGCATCGATTGCCGAGGGCGAAACCGAAGGTGAAGTTCCCAATGCCGTGACGGCAAAGCAGGAACTTGCCGGTGCCTATGATTCGGCAGACACCAACGGCGACGGCGCATTGTCCTTTGGCGAGGCCTCGGGTGCGGTCCTCGGCCTGACCCAGACCGTATTCGATGAACTCGACACCAACGGTGACGGGCAATTGAGCGCGGACGAACTGGGCGTGAATGACAGCACCGGCTGCGCGGGATGCCAGGGCGGAAAAAGCGCCGTCAGTACCGGCAAACGCCTGGGCGACCTGTTCCTGACGGGACTGGGGCTCCTGGGCCTTGCGGCCACGGCCGCGGTCCGAAGACTGTAAACACTCTGTATTGTCTTGACAACGTGCAGGCTTGACCGGCACCTTGGCATGAACTTGGCGTCGGCACGGTTGTTGACCCGCCTGGACGCACCGGCTAGAATGCGCCCAGGCGGGGCTCGGGGAACTTGACGGCAAGTTTCCCGCGCACTCCGCGGTTCGGGTCGCAAGGCGGGAGGCACACCCAACCGGTGCCAAGAAAAGCGAAAAAGACTGCTCAACCCGGCATGCCCGTGGCGAAGCATCCGCCCCTTGGCGGGAACCCCTGGTATTGGCCGGCATGCGTGGTCACCATACTCGCGGCCTGCGCACTGCGCATGTGCCAGCTTGGACGTGACCCGCTTTGGTACGACGAGGTCATGTACGGATATCTCGCCGCGGACGTACACCGGGAGACCGTGACCGGCGGTTCTCTGCTTGTCGAACCCGCGTTTGTCCTGATGCTGAAGGCCTGGCTGGCCTTCGGCCATGGCGACATCTGGGTGCGGTGCCACGCGGTGCTGGCGGGCATGGCGGCGCTGTGGCCCGCATGGCTGCTGGGCCGTCATATTGCCGGACGCAGGGGGGCGTTGTACTGCCTGCTGTTCGCCGCCCCGGCGCC
>CAZOMH010000037.1:2036-15134 GCA_964580415.1 uncultured Nitrospirales bacterium | reverse complement strand
CATGCGCGCCAGAAAGTCGGCGTCGATTTCGTCGGAATGGAGCACCTCCACGGGGGCCATGCGCGTGAACTCATCGGCAAAGACGCGCTCCGCGGCGGCGTCAATCTGCGCGGTGAGCACCTCGCCCGTGGTCACGTCCACAAAGGCCAGCGCGCCTGCGTCGCCGTCGGCAATCATGGCACCCAGATAATTGTTGGCGCGTTCGTCGAGCAGTTCGGGCTCCATGACCGTGCCGGGCGTGATGGTGCGGACCACCTCCCGCTTGACGATGCCTTTGGCCTGCTTGGGGTCCTCCATCTGGTCGCAGATGGTGACCGTGCGCCCCGCCTTGATTACCCGGGCGACATAGCTGTCCACAGCGCGGAAGGGCACACCGCACATGGGCACGCGCGCCTCCTTGTCGGCACCGTCGCGCGAGGTGAGCGTGAGCCCCAGCAGTTCGGCCGCCTCCACGGCGTCCTCAAAGAACAGCTCATAGAAATCGCCCATGCGGAAGAAGAGCAGCGAATCGCTGCACTCCGACTTGGCGGCGATATACTGCCGCACCATCGGCGTGATTTCCGATGGTCCCAGATCGCCCAGTTTTGCCCAGTTGCCTGCCATGGCCGCGTATTATACCGACAGATCGAGCGGCAAATCTGAAATGTCGCGCAGCCGGTGTCCCTGAATCATGGTGTCCAGAAGTTCAGCGGCATCCTGCGCATCAATGGATTCTATGCTTTCAACCAGTTCGTGCAGCGCAAAATGATAGACACAGTCAATATCACCAGTTCCGAGACAAAGTGAAGCAAGACGACTGGGCAATGGTTCTGCGGTTACTACCACTATATGCGGGACCCTGCCCTTTCGGTTTCTTGTCAAGTTAAGCGCCTCTGACCGTGAGTTTTGAGCCCTGTCGCTCCGCATGGTCCATTTGCAGCTTATGCTGGCGTGTAACAGGCTCTTCTCGTTGTTCTTCTTTCGGAGGCTGGCATGAACTGCAAGATGTTTGGTCACCAACTTATCGTTTGTATTTATGAATTCATCCGCTTCTGGGTCTCGGGTTATAACGATGTCTGGCTTGATTATGTAATCACCACCGAGCGACGCCTTGATCCCGGCGTTACTTTCTATAAGGTCAGCCAAAGCGGTCAGGTGGGCATACTGCTCGAACGCGGCGATATTCTTCATTCCGCCAAAGGACCACTTTCCGGGCCGGAGGTGTCCGTATTCTGGGAAAGTATCCTCCAGAAATTGCTGGCACACCTTCTCAAAAGTGCTGCCTAAAGTCTGGCCTTTGGGTTTCGCTTTGCAGACAGTGTGAGGTATGCGTGCAAGCAGCGCCTCGCTGATTCGCTTGCTTAGGTCATTGGCTTTGTCTGCGAAGGTTGGGACACCTTCTATAACCATTAGTATTGTTTTTGCCAACTCTTTGTGAAACTTCGCCCGTGCTCTTTCGATATTCACTTTGCCATCCTTATGGGATAGATTCGTGCGGATGCGAGGCATGCCGCTATCTGTTTACCCACCGCACAGGCAACGGGCGGGGGAAAGGCGTTGCCCACCTGCCGGTACGCGGTGGTCTTCTTTCCGACAAAGAGCCACTTGTCTGGAAACCCCTGAATTCGGGCTGCCATCCGCACCGTAAGCCGGGGCATGCCCACAAACCCAGGAAGCGGAGCTTCGTCCACAATTCCAAGGCCATCCACGCCGAGTGCCTGCCAGGCTTTTCTGGCACGCGTGGGGCCCAAGTCCGGTCCGCCATGCTTCTTTGAACCACCCACCAACGTTGGCGCTATCGCAGATGCGTTGCGAGCCCACTCATCAGCACCTTCCCATCCCTTTGCCGCCATAAGGTCACGCAGTACCTCTCCGACCGTCCACGCAGGCTTCTTTATCGGCGTTGGCCAGGAAAAGGTGTCGGCAATCTCCTTCTTGACGCCCACAAGTACCACACGTGGCCTCAACTGGGGTACACCAAAGTCACAGGCATTAAGCAACCGCCAACTGGTTACATAACCCATCTTTTTCAGTTCAGTGTCTATAAACTTCCTGTAAGTCTCGAAGACGGCGTCAAGGAATCCGCGGACATTCTCAAGCATAATGGCGGTGGGACGGCATTCATCGACCATCCGCAAGGCTTCGGGGAAAAGATTGCGTTCGTCTGAGGTGCCAAGCTGCTTTCCTGCTTTCGAAAACGGCGGACAGGGAACGCCGCCGCTCAGTAAGTCTATGCCTTTAAACGGCGCGGCGCTGAATTCGCAAATATCGGTCTGGGCCACTTTCCAAGAGGGGCGGTTATACCTAAGCGTCGAGCAGGCGTCCGAGTCGATTTCGGCGAGTCGGATATGCTCAAAACCGGCTTCCTCCAGTCCCAGTGCCTGACCACCGGCACCGGCACATATTTCCAATGAGACCGGTGCGTATGTTTCCTTGCTTGCCATTTTATCCCTGTTCGCCATAGTGCAACCTGTGCCAAATTTACCACAAATCGGCCCCTGCCACGTAGTATTGCACAGAATTGGTCTCTTCACAGGCGTCAATGCGGGCCCTCACCCGATTCACTCAGGGGGCTCACGTTTTGCGTCTTCCAGCCGCCGCAGGGCCGCGACACCGAGCAGGACAATCACGGCGGCGACGACGAGCAGGATAACGCGGTAGGAATTGGGCACAGTGTCCATGAGGTACGCGAGCATGCCCATTGCGGCGGAGAAGCCGTAGAGGGCGAGGACGGCGTTGCGCTGGCCGAGGCCGAGCGCGAGCAGGCGGTGGTGCAGGTGGTCGCGGTCGGGCCGGAAGAAGCCGCCGCCGCGGGCGCGGCGCATGCGGCGCAGGAAACTCAGCGCGGTGTCGGCAACGGGGACGGCGAGCGCAGTCATCGGCACGGCCAGCGCAATGACGGCCGCGCCCTTCTGCTGCGAGGCAAGGGTGGCCGCAGCGAGGATGAACCCGAGGAAGAGCGCGCCGGCATCGCCCATGAAGATGGACGCCGGGTGGAAGTTGTAGCGCAGGAAGCCCAGGGTGGCCCCCATGAGGCAGGCCATGATGGCGCAGCCGGCCGCATGGTTGTTGCGCAGGCCAACGGCAAGCAGGGAGGCCGAGATGGCAAACACGAGGCCGGCGGCAAGGCCGTCGAGCCCGTCGGAGAAGTTGACCGCATTCATCACGCCGGCCATCCAGAGTGCGGTAACGATTACGCCCACCCAGGGCCAGTTTGTGGCGGGGCCGATCATGCTGAACGGATCGGCGTCGCGTAATCCCCAGAAATAGAAGATTCCGCCCAGCACCAGTTGCACCAGCAGCTTGAAGGTGCCCGGCAGGCCGCGCGCGTCATCCCACAGGCCCATGAGCATCACCACCGTGCCCAGCGTGGCGGCGGGAAACAACGCCGGTCCGGCGAGCCGCGGGGCGAACCATTCGATACCCAGGGCGGCGGCGAGGAAGGCAGCGTAGAAGGACATGCCGCCGAGATAGGGCACGGGTACCCGGTGTACCTTGCGCGCCTCGCCGGGCCGGTCGAGCACGCCCAGCCGCCAGGCCAGCGCGCGGAACAGCGGCGTCAACAGCAGGGTCACCGCCAGAGACACGGCCATAAGGACCGCGCATGCCGCCAGCAGGTGTGTCATGCCCGCCTGCGGACCGGCACCGCGCTGCGATCCCTCCAGCCACGGCCAGCCCCAATGGCTGACACGGTGAAATTCACGCGCGCCGCCGCGGCCCAGCGCATACAGCGCAAACAGAAGAAGGGTCATTCCCCACAGCACCAGCGTGCGCCCCACGGAGACGGGGTCTTCCGTGCCGTCTGTGATGGCTGCGGGATTCTTCTGTTCGTCGTTGACCATCGTCATGTCCGGTTGTCCGCCTTCCGAAGCTATCCTATCGCAGCCCGCCCCCCCTGTCAACGCGGCAGGGATTGCCGCAGGTTTCACATCAGCACGCCGCACCACCCGCGAAGGCCAGAACGTGAAATCGGTGGCTGGATGTGCCCGTGCCCGCCATGCCCGGTGGAGACTGTTTATCGTGGCTGCGGCGTCCCGCCGCAGTTTGCGGATTTCTGGGAAAGGCTGCGGCGGGGACGCCGCAGCCACAAAGAACGCGCGTACGCACGCTGCCTTTTTTTCATGCTGCCCTTTTTGCACTGGTTCGTGTGAAAGCGATATTCTACCGCACGCCCGTTCCGCAAGGGTTAGGGTCACATTCCAAACGAACCGGGTTTCCCGTGCCGGCGTTGCCCGGGTGCGCCCACAACCGAAAAGGAAGACGCAACATGCCCAAGCTTGCCATTCTGGGCGGAAAGCCGCTCGCCGCAAAGTCCAAGAAGTGGGCAAAGTGGCCCATCAGCGAAGAAAGCGACGCGCAGTTGGTCGCCAAGATCACCCGCTCCAACCGGTGGTCGTTTGACGGTCCGGCGGAGTGGGAATTTGCCGAGAAGTTCACGGCCTACCAGGGCGCGAAATTTGGCGCGTGCTGCGCGAACGGCACGGTCGGCATCCAGATGGCGCTTGAAGCGCTGGGCATCGGCGCCTATGACGAGGTCATTGTTCCGGGCATGACCTGGCAGGCCACAGCCGCCGCCTGCGTCGATGTGAACGCGATTCCCGTGCTGGTCGATGTCGAACCGGACACCTACAACCTCGACCTGGACAAGGTCGACGCGGCCATCACGCCCAAGACCAAGGCGATCATCGTGGTGCACCTGTACGGCTGCATCACCGACATTGACCGTCTGCAGCGCATCTGCAAAAAGAACAACCTGTTCCTCATCGAGGACTGCGCGCACCAGCACGGCACCTTCTGGAAGGGCAAGGGCGTCGGTTCCTTCGGCGACGTCAGTTCCTGGAGTTTCCAGGAATCCAAGGTCCTCTCTTCGGGCGAGGGCGGGTTCAACATGTGCAAGACCAAGGAGCTGTTCTACAAGCTTTACAGTCTGCGCAACTGCGGCCGCCCCTATCCGGCCGAGCCGCCCGTGTTTGGGCTGAAGAAGGCCGCCGCGATGGAGACGGCCCTGCAGTCGGGCAACTACCGCCTCACCGAGTGGCAGGCGGCGCTGCTGCTGGGCGGACTGACGCGCCTCGACAAGCAGGTCAAGGACCGCGACGCCAACGCCATCTACCTGAACTCGCTGCTGGCGCAGATTCCGGGCATCAGCGTGATGCGCCGCCGCCCGCAGGTCACACAGCAGAGCTACTTCAATTTCACCTTCCGCATCGACGCCAAGGAACTCGGCGTGGGCTGCGAACAGTTCTGCCATGCGCTGAACGCCGAAGCGGGCGTGCCCGAACTGTTCGAGCCGCCCTACGAGCCGCTCAACGGCTGCGGTCTCTACAAGCCGCTGACCAAGACGCGCCACAACCTCACCTCGGCCTACAAGAAGGCCATCAACCCGAAGCGGTTCAGCCTGCCCGTGTGTGAGGACGCGAACAAGAACACCGGCGTGTGCGCGCATCATCAGCTCCTGATGAACAGCAAGGCCGACATGGAAGTCTTCGCCGCCATGGTCAAGAAGATCGTCGACAACATCGCCGAACTCCGTTCCGTCAAGACCGGCGCGCGGAAACAGTTCAAGGCCCTGCCCGTATAAGCAGGCAAAAGCACCGCAACAAACACAACGGCCCGGCTTCCACCACGAAAGCCGGGCCGTTTCGCGTTTGACCGGCAGCAGCGCGGATGCAGGCGTTTACATCGCTTCGAGCCGGTGCGGGGTTTCGTCGGTAATGACGCGGAGTTGCTGTAGCGGCTCCGCCGTGGGAAACGACACGGCCCAGAATGTGAGTTCCCCGTTTTCGCGCCAGGTGACCACCTCGTCGCGGACGGGGTTCACGCGAAACCCGTCCCACTTCGCGCCAACGCCGCCAAGCACCGTCTGCGCATCGAGGTTCTCGATGCCTGCCATCACCACCTCGCCCGTGTGCCGCTTGCGCCAATACATCACGCCGTCTCGAAAGGCGTAGGGGCACATCAGGTTGTTCGGGACCGTATCTTCCGGCCCGACCGCAGACTGCAGTGCATCGTACTTGGCCACGTCAAACACACCCCAGTCCGTCACCTCCAGTTTGGTCAGTCCCGCGGGGTGGTCATCCCAAATACTGTCCGTATGACTGCGGCCCGGCACAGTCCGCCAATTGTCCGGCACACGGACACGGTACAGCCCCGAGTGTGTTGGAGGTGCCGCGAGAATGCTGAGCGTATCCTTTCTGGGAACGCCACACACCACATCCACAGCCAGCAAATCCTTCACGGAGGGCAGCAGTTGCAGACCGCCGTACCTGCGAGAGTCGGCGACATCGCCACGCCCGACAACACGCAGGTCCGGATAGGCCAGCAGCGCGGCGACCAGGGGTTGGGGACCATCGCGGTGCATTCCTGTTCCGATCACCAGGGCCAACCCCCGCCCAAAATCCCAATGGTACCGGCAATCCAAGCGCCCCTCCAGCGTGCTAAGCACCCTTTGGGCCACCGGGTCATACAGCGTCGTCACGTGCCGGGTCGGGCGGGGCACGCGATACCCAAACAGCGGCACGTGTGTAAAGGATTCGGTGGTGGAATAGACCAACTGAAACGCGCCGCCGTTCAAGGAAACCCGGGGGTATTCCGTCTTGGTGTACTCGACAAAGAAATTGTTGCCCTCGCTCCGGTCGGGCCGGGGCGCATAGCACTGGTCCCCCCGGGCACCGCCCGTCCGGCTCCCCACAAGCCTGTCGCCCCTTCGGGTGGAAATACCGTCCACATAGGTCCAGTCGGGTTCCCTTGATTGCTCCCACCACACCAATCGGTCGCAGGTCTCGTACTCCCAGAAACACTCCACGGCCTGACGGGTCTTCTGGTACAGCACCTCGAACTTTCCCGAGGCGCAGTCATAGGCCCAAATGCAGGAGGAATGGTCCGGGTACTTGCTGGCCACCTGAAGCGTTCCGTCGTTGGCATACTCCACCGGCACGGCATAGCCGTTTACCACATGGTTGCTCTGTATCCGGGCATCCCTGCGGAAGGCAAAACTACCCCACCACATGCAGCCCTCCGGCGGTGCCTCGGGCTCAGGGGAACGGTCGGCGATGGACGAAGGAGGGGCCGCGGCTTCTGCCGCCGGGGTCGGGGCCGGTGTGGTGCCAAGGGCGGGCGGAAGCGACGGGGTCGGGCGGCCTGCCGACGCCACGGGCACTGTTTCTGCCAGTATAGGCTCCTCTCCGCGCAAATGGACCGCAACAATGGCCGCCATAATCAGCAGCACCAGAACCACCACCACAACAAGTGGACGACGCATGGCAAAGTTCCTCCGCAGCCCTCCGGCTGCCCCGCCACAACACATATCCCAAAATTAGAGGGGGACAATCACCTGTTAATTAGCGTTTACAATTCCCCTTTATAAACACATCCCCGCACGCCGTCGGCAAACGCGACATGCAGTCGGTCACGGGCAGCGACTTTACGAAAACGGCGCGTTCCCTCAGTTGGCGCCGTCTCCGAACAGCGCGTCCACAAACTGCCGCGCGTCGAAGGGCTGCAGGTCCTCCACCTTCTCGCCGACGCCAATCATGACTATGGGGATGCCGAGCTGTTTCTGAATCGCGACGGCCATGCCTCCGCGGGCGGTGCCGTCGAGCTTGGTGAGCACGATGCCGTCCACCGTGAGCGCCTCGGTAAAGACCTTTGCCTGCTGCAGTCCGTTCTGGCCTGTGGTCGCGTCGAGCACGAGCAGTACCTGGTGCGGGGCGCCCGGCAGTCGTTTTGCCACCACCCGCTGAATCTTCTTCAACTCTTCCATCAGGTTTGTCTTGGTGTGCAGCCGTCCGGCCGTGTCGATAATGACGTTGTCGACTCCGCGGGCCACGGCGGCATCGGTGGCGTCGTAGGCCACGGAGGCCGGGTCTGCGCCCTCCTGCTGGCGGATGATTTCCGCGCCGGTGCGTTCCGCCCAGATGGTGAGCTGTTCCGCGGCGGCGGCGCGGAAGGTGTCGGCCGCGCCCAGGATGACCGTGCGGCCCTCTTCGCGCAATTTCTGCGCGAATTTGCCCGCCGTGGTGGTCTTGCCGGAACCGTTCACTCCGGCGACCAGCGTGACATGGGGACCGTTTTCGGTGGTCCACTGCGGCTGTTTCGCGCCGTTGCCGAGCAGGGTGACCATTTCCTCTTTCAGGACGGCGTACAGTTCGTCGGCTTCGTCAATGCCCTTTTCGCGGGCCGCGCGGCGCATGTCGGCGATTATCTGCCGCGTTGTTTCCACGCCCACATCGGCCTCGATGAGCAGTTCCTCCAGTTCTTCATACACCGCGTCGCTGACGCGGCCGCGGCCCGTGAATATGCGCCTGACCCCGTCGGCAAGGTTTGTGCGCGTCTTGTCGAGCCGTTCGCGCAGCTTTGAAAGAAAACTCATGAATGGAACTCCTGTGTGGAATTGAACCGGCGCGCAACGATACCGCACGGCAGTTCCGGATATGCCACGCCCGCGGGCGTGATTGCGAACCGGCTGCGTCAGTCCCGGTTTACCGGGCGCCCATCGGGTAGGCGACGGCTTGAAGCATCCGGGGTATGGCGGCATCGGTGGTGCGCGCCACGATCTGGTAGGTGCCGTCCGTTTCAGGAATTGCAGAACCGGCCCCGGCGAAATACTTGCCCTCGCGCTGCAGTCCGCTCGTGTGCCAGTCGGCCGTGAGCGCCGCGGACTCTCCCAGTGCCGCATGGCCCCGCAATTCGCTGTTGTCCGTGAATTGGGCCACAAAGAGCACTTCCGTGCCCTGGGGCATGGCATAGGCCGCGCCGACAAAGCGTTCGGTCGTGCCCAATTTTTCAAACAGGGCAAAATATCCACTCGGGGATGAGGTGCTGGGGGGGTTAAGACGGGCCGTATCGGCCTCGCTTTCCGTGGGGAAGTGACTCTTGAGGTCCGCAACCATGGGCTCAAAGGTGCTCTTCTCCAATTTCCAGAATTTTTCCGGTTGGGCCGGAGCGGCGTCCGTCGCGCCCGCGGTGTCGGTTGCCGAGCCGGGTCTCACAAGTCCCATAATGCCGCCCGCATTGAACGCGAACCAAATGACGACGAGGATTCCCAGTACGGTCAGCCCGGTTTTGAGCAGAGAGTTCCGCCTCGCCGCCTCCTCTTCGCCGGTCAATAGTTGGTCTGCGGCAAGCCGCAACAAACGCTGGTCGCGAAGGTTGTTTCCACAACCTTTGCAGATCAGTGTCCCTTCCGGATTGACACGACCACATTGGCCGCACACGGCGTCGGCGTCTATGGCTTCTTTATACTCTTGGGCAAACGGATCGTCTTTCATAACACCCGTTCCTATCCTTCGGGCCATTTTCGCATAATGCGAAGGATTTGTCCAGTTATTTTATTACATCCCGTTTATTTGGCGCAAGACCATTCCAAAATGCCCGCCGAAGGGGGCTAAAGGCGAAAACGGCCCCGTCTCCGATGGGAGCGCAACGAGTATGGGCCATCATCATCCGCATTGTCCGCAATGGATTCATTCTCGCCCTCCGCCACACTGGCGGCGTTGCCGGAGCTGCCCGGAGTAATGGGCTCCAAGGCCCGGCTGTTGTTCTGTTCATCGTTTGCAAGCAGTGCCAGGCGGGGTTCCGGGAACGGTTCGATGCGGATTTGTTTTTTCTCCGGCTTGCGGCCGGGCACCAGGGAGTAACCGATAATATCGCCCAAATCAAGCAGGAAAGCGGTAAGCAGGATGAAAATCTCCTTGAATCCCACCGTTTTGTAATCAAAGAGTTTCTCAAAAACCGCGAAGAGCGGATTTTCCGTTTTGACCAGGGGAGGCAGCGGCACGCCGGAAATACCCGATAAATCCTTGACAACCACGCGCAGTTGAGCCTGTGTTTTGTCAATATCTTCCAACGTCTGCGGCGTGTCGTTTCGCAGCAGATCATCGGCCTGTTTCTTCGTCTCCAATGCCTCCTCGACCGCCTGCAAGTCCACCTGGGCGGTCTTTTGGAGCACGTTGAGTTTGTAGTCCTCTTCCTTTGCGTTTGTGCCGTAGCCTGCGGGAGCCCTGCGCAGTCCCTTCACCTCGGAGTCCAGTTCCCCCTCCTGTTTGGCGATGGAGCGGAGCAGTTCCGTTTTGCGGTCACCCAGCACGCCCTGGGCTTCGCCCAGGAAGGTCTCGTAAGTGCTTCGCATGCGGTCATTTGAATAGCGGATGTAGAAATCGCGGTCCGCTGTGCGGTAGAGCACGTCCACATTGAAAGCAATGGAGATAAACGCCACGATGGTCATGCCGAGCACGCCGAGAATGTTGAGCCGCTTGTGGCCGCCGATGATCGACAATTTCAGGGCAAACAGCATGAGCCCAATGGCCACGGCCAGCCCCAGCGCCATGATGGAGCACTGCCAAACCACCCCTTCGGTGATGGGAATAGCCACTTTGGGCTCTGGAAGGATGGAATCATTCAGACTTGCGTAGGTGGTGTAGATGGACACCACCGTCAGCAGCACCATGGCGATGCAGAAGATTATCCTTGAGGGGAGATTGTTCATTGTATAAGTCCTGACATTATAAATCGGACAGCCGAGCCGCACCGTTAGAATACACCCAAACCGGTAAAGGTTCCATAGGCCTTTTTGTCGGCGGGCAAAAAAAGAGGAGAAAAAAGCCTTTCAAAGATAAGGGGGGACCTGGGACTTCTGTCCTCCCTGTCTTCAAACCGCGAAAAGAAAGGCAAAGCCCGGAGCGGTTGTCCGCTCCGGGCTTTGCAAACCAAGAATTCCGGCTAAAATTACTTCTTGGGGCCGACGATGGCGTCTTTGGCGGCCTTGGCGACCGTGAACTTGACGACCTTCTTGGCCGCAATCTTGATGGGGGCTTTGGTCAGGGGGTTGATGCCCGTGCGCGCTTTGCGCTGCACGATCTTCAACTTGCCAAGACCCGGAAGCGTGAAGCCGACGATCGCCTGGGCATAGGCCAGTTCGACCAGCGTGTCCAGCGTCTTCACAACGTCCTTCTTCGCCAGACCGGTTTCGGCCGTAAGCGTGGCGATGATTGCGGTCTTGGTCAGCGCCTTGTCGGTCGCCTTTGCTTTCTTAATTGCCATGAGAGTCGTTCCTCCTTGCAGTGTGTTCCCTCTGTGGGACCCGGTGTTTACTTTTGCGCTTCCGCGCGACAGGCACGGTGCGCGGTCTGTCGGCTCGGTGTCCCGTGTCCGCCGCCCCTCTGCAAGGCGGCCGAACCGGGCATCCCTTATCCTCTGACCGGCATAACGAGTAACAACTAAACAGCGTTTTGTCAAGCCCTTTTTCTGCGGGTATTTTTCAAGTACCCCGTAAAAACCCCCATGAAATGGGGATGAAACGCACCGGTCATGCAATTACCGGCGCAAATGCTTGATTTTCAAGCATTTGCGCCGCTGTGGAATGAAGCCTGCCGGACAAGGGGCGCAGTGCGGGCATGCTGCGGGAAAGCGCGCCGGTTGGCGGGGAATGTGCCGTTGTTCCTGCACCGTTGCGCAGCAATTGCGCTTTGCCGGGGAGGGTTCGCGCGTGTGCGGACGCCCACGTCCGGTATAAACCCATCCGAACGCGAAAAGAAAGGCCGTTGTCTGCGGCTATGGAATGCTCTGATGGTCCGTGTTCTTCGTGCGGTACCAGCAGAGAAGACCGGCCCGGCTGGGCAGGGGTGGATTTTGGCCTTCGGGGCTGTCAAGGTACGCAAAGGCGCAGGACGACCATGCGAACGGCTTGAGCCGTTCCGGCGCCCAGGGATTGACGAAGGCCATTTTGAAGCGTTTCTTGAAGTGAATGGCATCGCGGTCGTGAATGCGGTACATGGCCACGGACGCGTTGAGCGCGTCCTTGGACGGCACGCCGTGATACGGCCCGGCACAGACACCCTCGCGGAAATACCAGCCGCCAAGGAAGTAGTCTTCCAGGCCGGTGCCGGTAATGCGGGGGGTGTCCCAATCGTCGTCTATGTGAATGTATTCGGGGGCTTCGAGATGGCTCAGATAACCGCGGTCCTCGCCCTGCATGGCCAGCGTGAGCCCGGCGTAATGGCCGCGTCCCTGAAACTCGGCAACGGTCACGGGGTCCGGGCCGGGGTTGCGGCCGGTGTGGAACTGGGCATGAAAATAGCCGATGTCGTCCGGCAGGGGTGCGTGCTGGTGGAGCACGTTCATGAACACGCAGGTGTCGATCTTGTCGTCCGTGTTTTCCAGGATGATCCTGAAGTCGCGGCGGAAGGGCATGGGAAACTTGCAGAAGAAGCCGCCGCTGGACAGGCCGAAGCACTGCGAGGCGAAGTTGGCCGCCTCGCACAGGCCCAGCCCGAAGAAGTCGGCGGCGGGACACTCCACGGCGGGCTGGGCCGCGCCGTCCCAGTAGATGCGCACGATGAGCGTCTTCAGGATCGTCTGGCTGATGGGTGCCGACGGGTTCCAGTGCTGCCAGAACCAGCCGGGGAAGGTCATCCACAGATTGGCAATGTAGCCCGGCCCGCTGCCCTCCGCGACCATGACACGCTTGCCGCGCGGCAGGTCTATCGTCTTGCCCCGCGTGGCAAGGTTGAACGTGGTGGACTGGCGCGTTTCCTCGTCGCGCAGACGGGCAAGGGCAAGCGGGTCAATTGCGGCCATGGTGCTGGACCTCCTATGGGAAGGAGGATAGCGGATAAGAGCATTTCAACGCGAAGTACCGATGCAAGCGCCCATGGGCAGCGGATTGACGGGGGATGTATTCCGTCGCAACCTGACCGTGCGCCTGTCCCAAGTCCCGCGTTGAGGAGGGGGGAGCCCGAAGGGCCGGGGGGTGTTGGTGCCGGGCGTGTCAGAAGCATACACCCCCCGCTGCTTCGCAGCACCCCCCTCGCAGGGGGGACCTAAGACTTCTGTCCTGCCTGTCTTCGAAGGGGGGCTTAAACAATCCCTGCGCCTCTGCAAAGAAATTCTTCGTTCCGCGGTTCTTCTGCCAACCATTCATGTCCCCCCTCTGTTCCTTGTTGCGCCGACAGTCCGCGGGGCGTTAAGGTGAAGCGTGTCAAGTTCTGCCAAGGAAGGTGTTTGACAGGCGTTTCCGCCTGTCACTTTCCGGGCCGACAGCCGAGGGCGGCTGTCCTGTTTGGGCTGACAGCCGAGGGCGGCTGTCCTGTTTGGGCTGACAGCCGAGGGCGGCTGTCCTGT
>CAZOMH010000037.1:0-1936 GCA_964580415.1 uncultured Nitrospirales bacterium | reverse complement strand
TTGGGCTGACAGCCGAGGGCGGCTGTTTTGTTTGGGCTGACAGCCGAGGGCGGCTGTCCTACATGTCGGAGTCTGACGCCAAGGAGCCTTTCGTGGGCGAGCAAACCGTTGAAGTGAAGTTCGAGCCGAGCGGGCGCACGGTGGACGTGCTGGCGGGCACGTCGCTGGTGGAGGCGGCGGGCAGTGCGGGCACGGTGCTGGACATGCCCTGCGGCGGCGCGGGCACCTGCGGCAAGTGCCGCGTGCGCATGGATGGCGCGGAAACGCCGATGAATGCGGAGGAGGAAGCCTTTTCGCCGGAGGAACTGGCGCAGGGCTGGCGGCTGGCCTGCCGACAACGGGTGACGCGCGATGTGACCGTCGTCGTGCCGGAGTCGTCGGTGTTTGGCGGACGGCATCAGATTCTCACGGACCATGACACGGGCACGGTGCATGACCTGGAGCCGGAGGTGCGGCAGGCGCGGGTGTGCATGAAACGGCCCACGCTTGAGGACGGCATGCCGGACCTGGTGCGCATTGAGGAGGCGCTGCGCGCCCCGGGCGCGTGGAACGGAAACGAACCGCTGGCAGCATCGCCCGCAACGCTGCACCGCACGGTGGCGGCGCTGCGCGACGGCGGCTATGAAGGCTGGGCGCTGCTGCGCGACGGCTCCATGATGGACTATCACCCCGGCGAGACGCGGACGCCCAGTTACGCGCTGGCCTTTGACATCGGCACGACAACGCTTGCGGGGGCGCTGCTCGATCTTTCGGACGGCACGGAGAAGGCGGTCGTGTCGCGCATGAACCCGCAGACGGCGCAGGGCGACGATGTGATCTCGCGCATCTCGCACGCGGTGCAGGGCGGGCACGGGTTGCGCGAACTGCGCGACGCGGTGACGGGGGCCGTGGGCGAAATGGCCGCGGAGCTATGCCGGAACGCGGGCGTCGATCCGGTCTCGATTCACACGGCGGCTTTTTCGGGCAACACGACCATGGAACATTTGCTGTGCAGCATCGATCCCGCCCCGCTGAGCATGGTGCCCTTCGTGCCCGTGTTCGGCCGGGGCCTTTCGGTGCCGGCCGCGGAACTGGGGTTGGCCATCCATCCCGAGGCGCGGGCCTATGTGTTTCCCGTCATTGGCGGATTCGTCGGCGGCGACACGGTGGCCGGGCTGCTGGCCACGGCCCTGCCCGAACGCGCGGGCGCGACGCTCTTTGTCGATGTGGGCACCAACGGGGAAATCGTGCTGTCCCACGGCGGACGCCTGTGGGCGGCGAGCACGGCGGCCGGGCCCGCGTTTGAGGGGGCGCGCATCTCCTGCGGCATGCGGGCCATGGCGGGAGCCATAGAAAAGGTGGTCATCGACGAGCGGGTGCGGCTGGGCGTTATCGGCGGCGGAACGCCGGCCGGCCTGTGCGGAAGCGGACTCATCGACCTGTGCGGCCAACTGCTCAAATGCGGCGCGCTCGGCTGCGACGGGCGGCTGCCCGCGCCGGACGCGCTGCCCGAAAACATGGGGTCGGATGTGGCGGCACGCTTCCAGCGCGACGCGGACGGTGAGGTCGAGTTCGTGCTCTCCGACGACGGCATGCGCCGCGTCAGCCTGACGCAGCGTGACGTGCGCGAGTTGCAGCTCGCCGCCGGAGCCATCCGTGCGGGTATCGCGATTCTGCTGCGCCAGGCCGGGCTGGAGATCGACCAACTCGGCCACGTGCTGGTGGCCGGCGGGTTCGGCAGTTTCATCCGCCGTGACAACGCGCAGCGCATCGGCCTGCTCCCCCCCGAACTTCCCCATGACCGCATCGTCTACATCGGCAACGCCTCGCTCGCCGGCGCCAAGTGGGCCGCGCTCTCGCGCCGCGCCCGCGCCCGCGCCGAAGTCATCGCACGGCTGGCACGGCATGTGGAACTGAGCAACGACCCCGACTTCGCGATGGAATTCGCCATGGCGAT
>CAZOMH010000036.1:0-15163 GCA_964580415.1 uncultured Nitrospirales bacterium | reverse complement strand
CTGCGCAAGGCGTACCTGAAACTCGCGCACAAATACCACCCCGACAAGACCGGCGGCGACAAGGAGGCCGAGGACAAACTTAAGGAAATCAACGCCGCATACGACATCCTTAAAAGTCCCGAGAAACGGGCCCAGTATGACCAGTTTGGCTCCGTTGACGGCCAGCCCTTTGGCGGCGGAGGGGGATTCAGCGGCGATTTTGGGGGCATGGGCGGTGGTGCCCCGTTTGAAGACCTCTTTGACATGCTTTTCGGGGGGCAGGGACGGCGGCGCAGCTCCGGTCGTGGCCAGCCCGGAGCCGACTTGGAATACCGTTTGCGTGTGACGCTTGAAGAGGCCGCGATGGGGGTGAAAAAGACTATCAGCTTTTCGCGCCAGGAAAGTTGCTCGGACTGTCAGGGCACCGGCGGCGCAAAAGGTTCCGCGCCGGAAACCTGCCGCCAGTGCGGCGGCGCCGGCCAGGTGCGCGCCGCGCACGGCATATTCAGCGTGACGCGGGCCTGCCCCGTCTGCCAGGGTTCGGGCCGGGTCATTTCCAATCCCTGCCGCACCTGTTCCGGTTCCGGACACGTCAAGGCGCGGCGTGAACTGCAAATCGACGTGCCGGCCGGTGTGGATGACGGACAGCGCCTTCGCGCCGCGGGAGAAGGCGAGGCGGGCCGGATGGGCGGACAGCGCGGCGACCTCATCATAGCCATACAGGTGGAACGGCATCCGCTGTTTGAACGGGACGGCGCCACGGTTCTTTGCGAGGTTCCGGTAACGTTCGGCCAGGCCGCCATCGGCGCCACCATAAAGGTTCCGACGCTGTTCGGAATGGAAGAACTGCGTGTCCCCGCAGGCGCGAAAACAGGGGCGCAGGTCCCGCTTCGCGGCAAAGGCATGCCCGATGTTCGCGGTTACAGGCAGGGCGACCAGATTGTGGTGCTTCGGGTGGAGACGCCCGCGCGGCTCACGCGCAGGCAAAAGGAACTCCTCGAAGAATTTGACCGGGAGAGCGATGCGCGCACCTATCCGGGCTGTGATGAATTCGCAAAGCGGGTCCAGCAGCACCGCCCCGGCAAGTAAGGGGCCGGGCATTTCCAAATATACCTTATCGCCCTGGCGCGGCCGGTGGCCGCAACCAAAGAATCCAGAAGTCAGAATCCAGAATAGAATCGGCGGCACAGCAAGTGGACCGGTCCTGTTCATCGTTTGGAGCGCTGAAAGCGCGGCACTGACCATCCCGGGCTGTGAGGCCCGGGGCGACGCCGTGAATTTCTGCGCAAGAAAACAAGAAGTTGTCGGATAGTAGTACGGAGACAGAACGAATGCGCTGCTTCCTGCGAAAGGCTCGTCCCTTGTCTCCGCCCCGCGGCATGCGCTACGATTTGCGCACGGCGCGGGAACAATCTTTCCCGCGCGAAAGACAAGCAGTTCCGGTGCCGCTTTGCGGTTGGGGTGCGGTGCATGAAAGTAGACGGCACGATTGTTCCGGACGACCTGGCGGAGGATTTGGAACGCTTTCTCTCGATGGCCGGGAACAAAGTCCGCCGGCTCGTTGCGGCTTGGGATACCGCCAAGGGTGCCCCGGTGTTCACCCTCCAGGGCAAATACACTTCGCGCGGCTGGACGGAATGGACGCAGGGATTTCTTTACGGGATGCCCCTGCTTCTGTTTGACGCGGAAGGGGATTTTTCCGCGCTCGCGCTGGGCAGGGAAATGACGCTGCGCCATATGGCCCCGCACCTCACCCACATTGGCGTGCATGACCACGGATTCAACAACCTATCCACCTACGGGAATCTCCGGCGGTTGGCCATGGCCGGACGGACACCGGACAGCGAAGACATGGTGCAATTGTACGAGACCGCCCTGCGCGTTTCCGGCGCGGTGCAGGCCGCCCGCTGGACTGACGCCCCTGCGGCCGGCGGGGGCTATATTTACTCGTTCAACGGTCCGCACTCCCTTTTCAGCGACACCATCCGCTCCTGCCGCAGCCTGGTACTCGCGCACCGTATTGGCCATGTGCTTTGCGGTGAAAACGACCGCCGGATCAGCCTTCTCGGCCGCGCCATGCAGCATATCCGCACCACGCTCCGCTACAACGTCTATTATGGGACCGGAAGGGATGTGTATGATGTGCGCGGACGGGTTGCGCACGAAAGCCTTTTCAACGTCACCGACGGAAACTACCGCTGCCCAAGCACTCAGCAGGGCTATTCGCCTTTCAGCACATGGACCCGGGGATTGGCTTGGATTCTCCTCGGTTGCGCCGAAGAACTCGAAGCGTTCAGCCGGATACCAAAGGACGAGATTGCCGCCCACGACCCGGGGGGGGATTTTATCGACCGTTTGCTGGAAGGTGCCAAGGCGACAGCGGACTTCTACATCGAAAACACCGCCGCCGATGGCATTCCTTTCTGGGATACCGGTGCGCCCGGTGTGGCAGCCGCCGGAAACTACACCGACTCGGATTCGCAACCGGACAATCCATGGGAACCGGTGGACAGTTCGGCGGCCTGCATTGCCGCTCAGGGGCTCCTGCGTTTGGGCAATTATCTCGGCCGCACCGGCAGGGGAGCACGGTACTTCCGCGCGGGACTGGTTGCGGCAAAGACCCTGTTTAGTCCGCCCTATTTGAGCGTCAATCCAAAGCACGAAGGTCTTGTTCTGCACTCCGTGTACCACCGTCCGAACGGTTGGGACCACATTCCCAAGGGCAGGAAGGTGCCGCAGGGCGAGTCCTCCATGTGGGGCGACTACCATGCGATGGAACTGGCGGTCTGTCTTCGGAGGGTGCTTGAAGGACGCAGCATGCCGAACTTCTGCGACAACAAATAGCGGATTGGCAGGCGCATGGAGGAACGCGATCGTGATGCGTGCGAGAGATAACGCGGCTATTGCATGGCGGGTGATCCTGCTGGCCGGTCTGGCCCTCAGCGGTGTTTCATGGGCCGGTTTCCTCGGCAAAGGCACCGACGCCGGTGTGCGCAGCTTCGACCTCGTTCCCATGACCGACGGCACCGGTTTGGCGACCGATGTGTACCTGCCCGCCGCCGGGGAAGGCCCCTGGCCCGCCTTGTGGTCCGCAGTACCTACGGCCGCGATTTTGACTACTCCGGCTACGTGAAACAGGGGTTTGCCGTTGTCGTGCAGGATGTGCGCGGCATGGGCGGCAGCACCGGCAGCCCCATTATGTTCTATTATGACGGATGGAGAAGCGGCCTCACCGACGGTGCGGACACCATCGCCTGGGTCAAGTCGCAGCCATGGTGCAACGGGCGGATAGGAACCCACGGCGACTCTGCCCTTGCCATGACACAGATGATGATGGCGCCGGCAACCCGCGGCGTTTGCGCGCAATACCTGAGTCTTGTCCCTTCCAACTTCTATGCCGATGTGGCGTACCACGGCGGCGTCTTTCTTGAGAACCTCGTCGAGGGGTGGCTTCTGCTGGTGGGCCAGCCGCAGGTAACAGACCTCTACAAGGCCCACTCCCGCTACGACGATTTCTGGTCCTATTACGATGCGGTGGCCCGCGCTTCCGAAATTACCGCGCCCGGAATATTCGTAAACGGCTGGTATGACATATTTGCACAGGGCACCATCAACGGTTTCCTTTCGCGGGAAAAGGACGGGGGAGAGGGGGCGCGCGGAAAGAACTACCTGATTATGCGCTGGACCGCGCACGAGGGGGAGCAGACCAATGAGTACGCCTTCAATGAGAACAGGCATTCCCTTGACATTGGCGATCTGAGAAACCGCTTCATGGCGGCACACCTCAAGGGCGATGAACACGCGCTGGACGGTGTTCCCAAGGTCCAGTATTACATCATGGGCGACGACCGCGATCCGAACGCGCCTGGAAACGAATGGCGCTCGGCAGAAACATGGCCTCCCTATCCGATCACCGAAAAACCGTTCTATCTCGCTTCCGACAACACCCTTTCGGCGGCTCCTTCCGCCGGAAGCGCCGATTCCCTCGGTTTCACCTTTGATCCGCGCGACCCGTACCCCAACTACGGGGGGGCAAATCTCATGCCCAACATGAAATGGGGACCCTACGATCAGCGCAAATACAGCACGACCAGAAAAGACCTGCTGAAATTTGTGTCGCCCCCCCTTGATGAACCGTTGGAAATTGCCGGACGGGTCAGGGTGCGGCTGCATGTCTCCAGCGATGCTCCGGACACGGATTTCACCGCCAAACTGGTTGATGTGTTTCCCGAGGGCGACAGCCGGGAAATACTGATGCTCGACAATGTCCGACGGGTAAAGACGCGGTTTGGCTTCGGCGATCCGGCACCCCTGCTCAAAGGCCCCGAAGAGGTGGTGGAAATCGACATCGACCTCTGGAGTATCGCGTGGGTGTTCAACAAAGGACACCGCATTGGACTGCACGTTTCCAGCAGCAACTGGCCGCGCTATGAGGTCAACTGCAACACCGGCGCCGACCATCCCGCGCCGGGCTGTGAAATGCGCGCGGCCAAGAACAGGGTGCATATGGACAAGGACCATCCCAGCGCCCTGTATCTGCCGGTAAAGGCGGCGCAGTAACACCCTTACAGCAACAGCCTTTATGCCGGATAGAGCACCGCGTATTTCTCTTCGAGATAGCGCAGGAACGGCTCGGGGGACAGCGCATGCCCCGTGGCGGCTCCAATGATCTCAGCGGCATTCTTCATGCGTCCGTAACGGTGAACATGCTCGCGCATCCATGCCAGCAGCCCCCCAAAATCCCCCTTCTCCACACCGTTCCAAAGATCGGCCACATCCTTTCTGGCCTGTTCCATAAGCTGTGCCGAGTAAAGATTGCCGAGGGCATAGGTGGGGAAATAGCCGAAACTGCCGTGTGCCCAATGAATATCCTGCAGGCAGCCATGGGCGTCATCGGGGACCTGCACGCCGAGGTAGAGGCGCATCTTGGAATTCCAAAGCTCCGGAACGTGATCCGGGCGGATGCTGCCTTCAATCAATGCCGTCTCGATCTCGAAACGGAGAATTACATGCAGGTTGTAGGTACACTCGTCGGCGTCCACACGTATAAAGGACGGCGCAACGCGGTTCGCGGCGCGGTACAAATCGGCGGAATTGACCCCGTCCAACTGTCCCGGAAAGATTTCCCGGAGACGGGGGAGATAGTGCCGCAAAAACGGATGGCTGCGGCCGATTATATTCTCCCAAAACCGCGACTGGGACTCATGAATCCCAAGCGAAGGCGCATCTGCCAGGGGCGTGCGGTGGAATTCGGCAGGCAGTCCCTGTTCGTACAGGGCATGGCCGCCCTCATGCACCGAACTCGACAATGCGGAAAGGAAATCCCTGGGGGCAACCCGTGTGGTGATACGAACGTCCTGCACATCGAAGGTTGTCGTAAACGGATGAACCGACTTGTCCTGGCGTCCCGCGCCGAAGTCAAAGCCCATGTCGCGGAGGACTTCCTCGCACAAACGGATTTGGCCGGCCTCATCCCATTCCTGATCGAGCCAGGAAACGTCCGGGTGATGCGGGCTTTCAGCGATGCGTGCCACCAGCGCGCTCTGCCGGACGGCGAGAATATCGAAAATCGGCCTTAGTTTCACGGCAGTCATGCCGCGCTCGTATTCATCCAGAAGCGCGTCGTAGGGAGATTCTTCATAGCCGAGAAACTCCGCCTTTTCGCGCGAAAGGTCCACCATGGTCTTCAGATGCGGCTGGAACCGGGCAAAATCCGAAGTGCGCCTGGCTTCCACCCATTCTTCATAGGCACGCGACTGCGCCTCGGCAAACAGCCGCACCAGCGATTCGGGAATCTTGACGGCGCGGTCCAGGTCATGCGCGGTTTCCCGCACCAGCGCCGCCTGTTCCGGTGACAAGTCCTGTGTGCGTTCCCGCAGCGCGTCAATCAGGCGGCGCACTTCCGGGTCCGTAAACAAGCGGTGCTCCAGGCCTGAGAGCGTGGCCAGTTGAAGTCCCCGGGCATGGGCGCCCTTGGGGGGCATGTACACTTCCTGATCCCACTGGAGCAGCGCCAACGTGTGGCGAATATCGGCAATCTCGCCAACCTTGTCCAGAAGCTGCGCATACATCGAAGAGCAATCGGTCATATCTTGTACTCCGGTCTTGGGATAGGACAATAACAGTCCTGCCGCCCCTCCGGCAAATTGGATGGAAACTCTGGATCGACCCTTCCCGAAAACGATTCCCGACAACACCCACCCGCAGCGGGACGCATTCTCGAAACCGTTTGGCCGACACTCCCAACCACTGATCCTGCGAAGCGTCGGCCCGCGGCTGTCCCGGAAAGATGACAGAACGGAACATCCGCCGCGACCTGCCTAAACTTCCGCCAGCCATGCCCGTTTGATGCGATCCACCAAACGGTCCTGTTCCCAGGCCCAGTATTGGTCGGAGAATATCTCCACCTCGATCATACCGCGGAAACCGGCCTGCTCCACCCATCCGCGAATTTCACGGATGTTGATACAACCTTCTCCCATCATCCCCCGGTCATTCAGGAGATCGCGCGTGGGAACACGCCAGTCGCATACATGAAACGCGAAGATGGACTTTCCGGCCCGCTGGATTTCCGCGCGCAGGAAGGGGTCCCACCAGCAGTGATAAACATCCACCGCAACACCAACCCAGGGACTGTCCAGTGTTGTGACGAGATTAACTGCCTGTTCCAGCGTATTAATGGCGGAACGGGTATCCGCGAACATGGGGTGAAGCGGTTCTATGGCCAACTTTACCCCCGCAGCCTTGGCGTGGGGTTCGACGGCATTAATGCCATCCAGTATTTGCTGGCGTGCCATCGGAAGGTCCACTCCGGGGTCGGCGCCGCACACGAGCACCACGACAGGCGCGCCTATCTCGGCGGCCTCGTCGATGGCACGCCGGTTCTCATTGCGCGCCTCTTCGCGGGCCGATGCGCCGGTGGCCACGAAGAAGCCGCCGCGGCACAGACTGACGACCTTAAGGCCGCTGGCTTTGAGGAGTCTGCCCGCTTCTTTGGCACCATAAGGTTCCAGGTGCTGCCGCCAAACAGTAATGCCGGGAACCCCGGCGCGGGTATACCCGTCAATGGCCTGTTCCAGCGTCCAGGGCTTGGTGGTCATGGTGTGAATGCACAGACGCGATGTGTTCGCAAGCTTGTCAGTCATGTCTTGTCCTTTTCGCCACCGTGTTTTATACCAGTTCGGGAACATCGACCCAGGCACGCCGCTTCCAGCTTTCGATGCCCAATTCGGCCAGCTGCACGCCCTTGGCGCCCTCAAGAAGATTCCACTTGAACGGGTCACCCAAAACCACATGCCTGAGGAACAGTTCCCACTGCGCCTTGAAGGCATTGTCAGCCGGGTAGTTGTCGGGAATGCGTTCCCATCCGGCATTAAAGTCGATGGGGCTGGGCACATCGGGATTCCAGACGGGTTTCGGGGTGGATGCGTCATGCTGCACAAAACATTCGCGCAATCCCGCGACCGCCGAGGCCCTGGTGCCGTCCACCTGGATCGTGAGGAGGTCGTCGCGGCGCACGCGCGTGGCCCAGGAGGAGTTGAACTGGCACACCACGCCCGGCTTTGTCTCAAAGGTTGCAAAGGCCGCGTCATCGCAGTCGGCGGTATAGGGTTTTCCCGACTCGTCCCAACGCTTCGGAATATGGTTTACCCCGAGGCAGGAAACGGCGGTGACATCCCCAAACAGATTGTCCACGACATAACGCCAGTGGCAGAGCATGTCCACAATAATACCGCCGCCCTCGGCCTTTCTATAGTTCCAGGACGGCCGCTGCGCGGACTGGTCTTCCCCCGTAAACACCCAGTATCCGAAATTGCCCCTGACGGCAAGAATGCGTCCAAAATACCCCGTGTCGATGAGCCGCCTCAGCTTGAGCAGCCCCGGCAGCCACAGCTTGTCCTGAACGACGCCATGGCGAACGCCCCGCGCTTTGGCGCGGCGGTACAGGTCAAGCGCGTCCGCGGTGCTTGCGGCCACGGGCTTCTCGCAATAGAGGTGCTTTCCCGCATCAATGGCCTTCACCGCAGATGCATGGCGCAGCAGCGTTGTCTGCGCGTCAAAATACACCGAATAGGCGGGATCGGAGAGCGCCGCGTCAAGGTCTGTCGACCAGGGCAGGCCTCCGTGGACCTGCGCAATGCATTGCAGCTTGGCGGCGTTTCTGCCCACCAGGATGGGCTCGGGAACAATGACTTTTCCGCCCGCACAGGCGACGCCGCCCTGACTGCGAATCGCCACAATGGAACGGGCCAAATGCTGGTTCGTTCCCATGCGTCCCGTAACCCCGTTCAGAATCACACCGACTTTGATTGTTTCCATACGCTCACTCCGTGGGTCCGGAAGAAAAGATCACCTCATTGTAACAAAGGGAGAACACAACCGGGACCCATGTTCCGGGAAAACGGTGCGGCAGGCCAGCCATGATCTACGTCATCTTCACTCCGTGAAGTTCCCGAATCGTGCGCCACAGATAGCGCATCAGCACTCCGCGTGTTTCCCTTGGCACTTCCAAAAAGATAAGGCCCGCGCCGCAAATCCCCTGGTCCGCCGGAAGGCCTGTGGCACTGACCATCGCCACCGGCGCCAGACGGCAAACACGCGCGGTCAACTGGCATGGCGTTGTGTCGGGCAGAAACATCCTGAGGTCGATAATATCGCCGGCGCACATGTTTGCCGCGGACACCACAAAAGCGCCTTCCATGCTCAAATTGGCCACCCGGCTTTCCACAAAGTGCGGCGCGCCGGTCCGCCGGATAGTGGCGACCACTGAAACATTAACGCGCCAACCGCGGCGGTTAAAGTTGCCGCCCGCATTGGGATTGCGCCGCAGGACGGCATGCCGTCCCAGGGCGTTTGGCGGCGTCAAGACCTGCATCCAGTAGAGGGCGAAACCACCGGGCGTGGGACAGCCGACCGGAACAACCGCGCCGCGTTCAAGAATAAGCCCGGGACCGGGGCTCACAACAATGGAGTCCTGGTCATGACTTTGCACACGCGCAACCACCCGTATACCCTGCACAAGTAGCCACAAGCGCTGCCCGGTTTTGAAAATCGTTGCCACTGGCACCTTATCCCGTATTATTTTGACTCGATGTTACGCAGGCAGCCCCCATGAAAGCAATAGTGGCGTGCTTTTTGCCCCATCCTTGCCCGAAAGCGGACAAAGAGGTACACTTGCCGGAAGTCCGCTTTCTTTGCCGCAGCGGACCGCAGAAAACAGACCAACCGGACCGCAGCCGGGAGTGCCCAATGGACGCGATGCAACGCCTCGCCAGGACGAGAAAGACTACCATCATGCTGTTCCTGTTCATGGTGTGGGCCTTCTTCCTGCTGCATGGCCTGTTTGGATATTTCCGCGGGCATGCCGCTTCCTCCACACCAGAGCCGGGTGTGAACAAAGCGCTGGACGGCAACGTCCCATGGGGGCACCCGTGAGTCATCCATCCGCGCCCCGCCTCCGGCAAGTACTCCAACCGGGCATGGTCTACCTCGCCGCCATGGCCTGGCCCTGGGGGGCGTATGCGGATATATACCGGGGACACGGTGTCTTTTCCGTGGCCTTGGCCGTTCTGGCCATCCTAATGGGAATTGCATGGGTTCGTCAGGGTCGGCCGGGAATACCCTTTGATCTTTTCTGGCCTGCGGTCCTCCTTGCGCTCTTTGCATTTCTCCACCTTGGGACGGAACAGATATCGCTGTCTCTTTCCGTTTTGGCCGGTTGTGCCGCCTTTCTCTTGGCGCTTTCCGCCGCGACCACCCGGGAACTTGTATTTCGCGCCCTCGCGGTTTCTGTGTTGTCCGCGGGCTGTGTGGGCCTTCTTACCGTGGCCGCAGATTTCAACTATGTGTTCCCAACCCATTTTGCCGTCCGCAGCGCGGCGGTAGTTGGAGGTCCCAAGAGCGTCTCCGACGCCCTGCTGATGTTCTCCTGGGCCTTTGTTGCGTCCATTGTGCTCTTGGTTGGATGCAACCGCCCGGTGCGGCGCGTTCTCTGGCTCTTGCCTATCGCCGCCATGGCTGCCGTCACCGCCCTGTATTTTGTTGCGCGGCATCTTCATTCAACCTGTTTGGCCTGGCAACCGAATTACCAGACGCTTGCGTTTCCAGCGCTTCCGGTCCTCCTGCTTGCCTTCTATCTCGTCTCGCGGGTTGCCGCACGCCTCTTCCTGGATGCCAAAGAATACCCGGGAACTCCGGGACGGCCATGGGGATTGCTCCTTCTGTTCTTTTCCCTCGCGCTTGCCTTCTTGGGCACAATGCCTTCCCCGGGAATTTGCTTCACTGTTGGGCTGCTTGCCGCAATGGGTGTCCGACCTCCGCAACACGCCCCCCGCCCCCCAAGAATTGCCTGGGCTTGGCTTGTCATGGTGCCCATCGTGGCGGCCCACGCTTTCATCCTTTTCCCGGGTGATGCCAGAAATTACGCGGAGAAGGCACGCGCCCTGTCCGCACAAGGCGGCACCGCGGAAGCGGGGGAGTACCTGGGCAGGGTTCTGACCCGATTTCCGGGCGAGGCTTGCGCCCGTATGGAACTCGCTCGGATTGAACTGGGCTGCGGACAAGTCGAGGCGGCCGCGGACACCTTTTGTGCTACCGCACGCGAACGCCGCAACAGTCTTCTCGGTGCCCCCGCGGCCCCGGATGTGGACGCCTTTGTTGAAAACATGAAGAAGGCTGCCGGTGCCGCCACCGGAATAGCGTATGAACGCTGCCTGGCGGCAACGGAAAAGGTTCATGAGGCCATTCTTTCGCTGAAGGCCCGCATCAAGACCGGCCCCGTTCAGGACGTTGAACCGGAACCGCTCCGGCGCAGTCTGGCAGCCCTGCTGGGCTGCACAAGTTCGGGAACGCTGTTCGAAGACTGGACCGCCGCCGAGCTGTTGGCAGGGTTGGGCCTTTGCGGAGAGCATTGCCAATTCATGCAAGCCACGCCGGACGTTCCACGACGCTATTTGCCGGCAGTGCTGACGGCACGGCCGCTTGAAGACGGACGCCTGGTCACCGTGTTCTACCCGGGCGGACAAATTGGCCGCGTCTGGCATATGCCCCGCTGCACGGGAGAGACTCCCGGAGAAGGGGAGACCTGGTGGCTTTCCCCCCTGCTTGATTCGGATTTCAACGAATGGTGCATTCCATTGGCAGGATCGGCGGACGTCGGTTTCGGAGATGAAATGACCATCCGCCTTACTGAAGACAGGCGGTTTGACTGCGGTCCTGATGCGGGCGAATGGTCGGTGCTTTGCCTCTTGCCTTGAACGCGCTTGGGCCCCGATGGCAGAATACGACTTTCCCAATGATGAAAGGAATACGGTAAATGAGCCTTGAACGGATATATGCTGGCGAGGAAGAAGGGGGTTGCGGCGCCAAAGAGGAGAAAGAACAGCCCATGCTGGCCCGGATGCTTCAGTCGCGCGTGGTGATGGTGGCGGGAGAAGTGGACCCTGAGCTTGCGGAACGTGTTATAAGCCAATTGCTTGTGCTGGACAGCATTTCAAAAGACCCCATTAAGGTGGTCATAAGCTCCCCGGGCGGACACGTGGATTCGGGGTACGCCATTCATGACGTCATGCGCTACATTGAGTCACCCGTGCTGACCCTTGGGGTCGGCTGGGTGGCCAGTATTGCGGTGCCCATCCTCCTCGGCGCGCCGAAAGACCGGCGCTATACCCTTCCGAACACCCGCTTTCTGCTGCATCAGCCCAGCGGCGGCGCCGGGGGGCAGGCTTCCGACATTCGCATTGAGGCGCAGGAAATTCTGAAGATTCGCAAGCGAATCAACGAGTTGATCGCCCTGGAGACAGGTCAGGACATGGAGAAGGTCGGGCGCGACAGCGACCGAAACTTCTGGATGAGCGCCGAGGAAGCCGTTGCCTACGGTCTCGTGACCCGCATTATCAACAAAGCAGGCGAACTGGCCTGAGTCCCCGTTCCAAGACGGCAGGGACAAAAGCCAGCTTGGGAATATATTCCGTCAAAACCTGACCGCACGCTTGTCCCAAGTCCCCCATCATTGAGGGGGGTGGGCCGAAAAGCCGGAGGGTGCCGGGCGCACGCCAAAGCCCAACCGCGACTTTTGTCCCTGCCGTCTTTCAACGCGCTCATTTTACGGCAAGGCGCGCACAGGCCCCACCGTATATCCGCTGGTATACCGCGTGGACATCTTCGCGCATTGCCGTAATGGGTTCCATGATGTCCCCTTCCATGCCGAGTCTGGCCGCAAGCTGGGCGCGGTCTTCTTCGTCTGCCGGTAGTTTGCTTGTCGATGAACCGTTCATCATGCGCACCCGGTTGATGATCCGCCGGTAAAAACCGTAGGCTTGGGCCAGGACATCACAGTCGGCGGGATCGGCCAGCCCCTGTTCCTTGAGATAGGCAAGCGCCTTAAACACGCCGCCCCACTTCAGGCGGGGATGGTCGGCCACGTGCTGGAGCTGCAAGATTCTCGTGGCGTATTCCACCTCCGCGAGACCGCCCTCATGACGCTTCAAATCATGACGCGGGGCAACAGACGCGCTTTTGGCGCGCAGTTCGTCAATCCGTTGCAGTGTCTCCAGGTTGAGCTCCATGGAAAAGGCGATGTCCCGGGCGGTCTGATCAATCTTTGCGGCAAACCCGGCATCCCCCGCCACGGCGCGCACTTTCATCAGCGCAAAGCGCTCCTGCGCCTGTGCCTCTTCCGTGTAATACTGCACCAGACGCCGATCCGTGATGGAAAGAACGCCTTTGCTGCCGTCCGGCCGGAGTCGCGCGTCAATGTCATAAAGAATTCCGTGCCGGGTTGGTTCCTTCAGACTCTTCAGGGTTTGTGACGCTATGGCGGGGAAGTATTCGGTGTCGGAATAAGCGCCCGGTTCACCGGATTCGTCCGTGTGTTCATGCACGAACACAAGGTCCATGTCGCTGCCGTAGCCCATTTCGCGGCCGCCAAACTTGCCCAGGGCAAGTATGGCGAACTTGCGCGGATTTGCGCCATACCGGGCTTCCACTGCGGCACGGGCTTTGCGGAGGGCGTTTGCCAGTATCACCTCGGCCAGCGCGGTCAATTCATCGCCCACCTCCGCCACCGATATGCCCTGCACCAGTTCACGCAGCGCCACTTTCAGCATTTCCCCGTCGCGGAGCCGGTAGGGAGCCGCATCAGACAGGGCGGCGTGCTCCAAACCGCCCAGTTCGCTTTCCAGTGATTCCCGTGTGGAAGGGCGGGAAAACGCGCTGGGCGTGCCCACGAGGTCGAGCAGGCTCACATCCCGAACCAGAATTGAACAGAGATAGTCACTGTTCGCAATCAGGGTGACCAAGTAGCGGCACAGCGACGGATTACAGCGAAGCAGGTCGTAAAGGGTTCCCGGTGCGGGAAGTTTGGCCAGGATTTGTCCAAGACGCAACAGGGTTGTGTCCGGAGAAGGAACAGAGGCAAACGCATCAATGAGCGCCGGGGTGATGACGGCAAAATGCTGCGCCACTTCACGGGTATATCTGGATTGTTCGGGACCGTTGGCCAGAAGCAGCAGTTCCGCTCTTGCCCGCTCCGGATCGGCAAACCCGGCTTCTTTGAGCTTTTCCAAGCCGGCAGGCGCCGTGGTATTCGGGTCAAGCAACTCGCCCACCCAAAGATGCCCGGCCCCCTTTGACGCCAAAAAACGCTCCAGAATCCGCCGGGTATCGCCGGTGTGTTCGCGGTAAACGCGCATGAACGATTCTCCGTCCGAATAGCCCAATTTCAGTGCGAACAAATCAAGGTCTTCCATATTTTCCGGCAGGGTATGGATTTGCTGCCCGCCTTCTATTTGCAGGCGGTGTTCCGCCTGCCTCAGGAACACGTAGTGCCGCGCGAGCGACACCGCCTCGAAAGGACTGAGGCTTTGCCGTTCACCAAGCGCCCGAATTGCCTCAAGCGTGTTCTTGGTGCGCAGGTCGGGCCATCGGCCCCCGTTGAGCAGTTGAAGTATTTGCACGGTGAACTCGATGTCGCGGATTCCACCCCTTCCCAGTTTTACCTCCCGCTCCGTCTTGCCCTGTTCCGCCGTGCGGGCCTCTGTCTGGCGCTTCACCTGACGGATGTCTTCCAGCGTGGCATCGTCGAAATATCTCGGAAAAATGAACGGGCGCAGCTTTTCAAGCAGGGCAGCACCCAGTTTGATGTCGCCGGCGCAGGGGCGCGCCTTGATAAGTGCCTGCCGTTCCCATGCGCGACCATGGTTCATGTAGTAGTCCAGCACCTGGTCGAAGGCGGAGGAAAGGGGGCCGACCTTTCCAAAAGGACGCAGGCGCATGTCGATCCGGAACACGATACCTTCACGGGTGGCTTCGGATACCGCCTTGATAACCAGTTCGCCGAGCTTGTTGAAGTATCCTTCATTTGTGATTTTTCCCGACGAGCCGCCCGTGGTTTCGCCATGATCGCTGTAAATAAACAGCAGGTCGATGTCAGAACTGAAATTCAGCTCGCGGCCGCCCAGCTTGCCCATGCCAAGCACGACAAAAGTGGCGGGGACAGGTCCTTCCGAATCCTCTCCGGCAGGCCGCACGGGCCTGCCGAATTTCGGTTCCAACTGCTGCGCGGCCGCTTCCAGCGCCGCCTCAAGCGCGGTATCGGCAAGATTGGAAATATCTTCGGCAACGGAGGAAAAGGGCTGGTGCAGCCAAACCTCGCGGGTCGCGATGCGCAAAATCTGGCGACGACCGAAACGGCGCAGGATGCTGCCGAACTCGGCGAAGTCCGAAGTGCCGCGCAGGGCGCGCCGAAGGTCCGCCAGCATTTCGTCCGCCGTTCGGGCACGGTCCAGAACCGCCTCTTCCCACAGCCAGGAGGCGTATTCCGGATTCCGGCAAAGAATGTCCGTCATGAGCCGGCTCTGGAAGAACAGCGTCGCAAGCATATCGAGATAGCGGGGACTTGCAAGAACCAGCGCGGCTTCCATTCCCGGAGAGAGGCAGCGCTCGATGAAGCGGGTCATCCCCACCAATGGCCGAAGCGGCTCTCCCGTTTCCAATACGGCACGCCCCACGGCGCCAGCCAGGCCGTCCCCGCCCAACTCCGCCAGCACATCAAGCGACTGACGCGCCAGTTCAGGATCGGAAAAGAGGGTGTATTGCGGCAGGCTGTCCATGGTCGGCATCTCCAGTCGGCAGAGTATAGCGCAGCCGGGCGGCACAGTTGCATTTTTTGGCCTCCCAAGATTGC
>CAZOMH010000035.1:0-15288 GCA_964580415.1 uncultured Nitrospirales bacterium | reverse complement strand
ACCTTGAACACCCCGGTGTCCAGCGTGTCCACCGCCTCGATGACGAAATGGACCAGATCGTCGTCGGGAACCCACTGGCGAAGGTCGGGCGGCAAAAGAAGCGGTTGATTGCGGTCGGCGGATATGAATCTTGTGCTCATGGGGGAAGTATAGCAGAATGATATGCTACTGTCAATACTTTTATATTCCTTCTAGCTATAATCAAAGTCCGACAAACTGTTAGGATTCGACGTTGATAACCACAACCGAAATATCGTCATATCCACCGCGTTCGGCGGCCGCCAGCACCAGTCGTCGGCAGCGTCCTTCCGCGCTGTGCCCCGCCACAAGCAGCTCCTCCATTTTTCCAAGACGCACCACGCCATGCAGTCCGTCCGAACACACCAACAGCGCGTCTCCCGCCGTCAGCGACTGCAATTCGCTCACATGCAGCCGAAAGGTGTCCGAACCGGTCGCGTTGGTCACATAGTGCCGTGTCGCGCTTTCCGCCGCCTCGTCCGGGGTCATTCTTCCCATGCGCACCGCCATGGCAACGAGCGTGTCGTCATCCGTCACCTGGCACAGCACCCCCTGGGAAAGGCGGTACACCCGGCTGTCCCCGGCGTTAAATGCCACATAGTCCCCGCCGCACAGCACCACACCCGCCAGCGTGCAGCCCATGCCCTCATGGTTGGGGTCCCGCGACCCGTATTCCAAAACCGCGCGGTTTCCCGCGTCCGCCCCGCTGTAGAGCACATTCACAAGAGCCCGAATATCCGCCCCCGCTTCCTGCGCGGCAAAAGCGCCGTCCAGCATCTCCAGCGTAATTCGCGCGGCGGTCGCGCCGACCGCGTGACTCCCCATGCCGTCGGCAACCGCAACAATCAGTCCAGGTTGCGGCCTTTCTCCGTCACCCATAACCGCCTGCGCATTCACCGTACCCGAGTCGCAAAGCGTCCGCCCCACGAGAATCACATCCTCGTTGGTATCGTGTCCCGGACCCTGCTCCGTATGTCCATATACCGTCAATCGCATTTTTCTTATATTACCCTGCCGCTTCGCAAGTTATTACGTCATGAATGATATCATTCGTTCGTCCCGTAATGCCTCTTTTCGCCGCAGAAAGCACGCCCTGAAACCGTGTCTTGACGAACGGCTACCCGCTTGCACTGTCTTCGGGCGGACACAATAGAACACCTCTATCCATTTCCGCCTAAGTCTACCTGTATTTTACCCGGATAATATTGATTTCCTGTTATTACCCGGGTATAATTAGATTTCATCCCATACGAAAGGAACCCCGATGAGCGAAGAACACACCTATACAGTGTTTGCCGGTGAAAGACACCTCACAACTGACACGCTGAAACCGATGCTGCTGCGAACAAAGGAGTATTTGGACAGCCCCGACGCGTTACCCGTCCTCATATTTGAAGACCAGACCGGCCGGCAAATCGACTTTGACTTTCGCGGCACCGCCGATGATGTGCTGGCAAGACTCGACACGCATCCCTTGTTTGCCCCGACCCCGCCCAAAGAAAAGCCCCAGGCAGGACCGGGGCGTCCCAAACTCGGTGTATTGTGCCGTGAAGTATGCCTGCTGCCCCGCCACTGGGACTGGCTTGAGTCACAACCCGGCGGCAGTTCCGCCGCGCTGCGCAGACTCGTCGATGAAGCCAGGAAACGCACCCCGGAAACGAATGCGGTCGGCGCTTTTCGCGATGCCGCAGGAAAATTCATGCTTGTCATGGCCGGCAACCTGCCCAACTTCGAGGAAGTCACCCGCGCCCTCTATGCGGGCAACTATGATCAGACAACGCCCCTCATGACGGATTGGCCCGGTGACATCCGCGCGCACGCGCAACAGCTCGTGCGACGCTGTATGGAAGCGGAACCCCGGAGTTGCTGAGCTATTCCCCTTTCCGGCAGCCAACTGCCATTGGCCGCCGGTTCTTTCGTACAATTGCCCGCACATTCAGATGACACTGCCTTGACCTGACCTGACATCCACAAGGATTGCCCATCATGCCCATTTCGATAGAAGACCGCATAAAGCCGGCTCTTGACACCTACGCCGGCCCGCGAAACCTTCTCCCGTGCCGCGGTCAATGACGTTGTCACGCTGGTGCATGCCGATGCCCGAACCCAACTGGACGCGGTTCACGATATCGCGTTCTGCTTCCTTGATTGTGAAAAGGATGCCTGCATGGACTGTTACGAGGCCGTCGTCCCACGGTTGGTCCCCGGTGGTCTGCTCGTGGCGGACAACACCATCAACGCCTTACCCGACATTCATTCCGCCTTCACTTTGAAAATGCCTTTGGCGGCAGTGATCTTTTCCATCATGTCCGGGCCTTCCATCTCCGCCACCACCCGCGCAAGCACCTCCGGTATGTTGATCTCCTGCGGGCATTTGTCCAGGCATGCGCCGCACTGGACGCACTGTGAGGCGAAACCGGGACGTCCGTCCACCAACTCGCCGCTCATGCGGAAGGCATAGCGGAACTTCACTTCTTCCCGAGCGCCGAACATGTGCATCTTGTTGTACTCTTCGAAGCAGACGGGGATCATCACGTGTGACGGGCAGGGCATGCAGTAGCCGCAGCCCGTGCAGCCGACCTTCATCAGTTCCCGGTAGGTCAGACTGGCCCGCTCCACCAGGGCCAGTTCCTCCGCGGACAGTGCGCCAGCCTCCGCCGTCGAGGCAATGCACAGGTTCTCGTCGATCTGCGCCTCGTCATTCATGCCCGAAAGCACCACGGTAACCCCGGAGTGGTTCCAAACCCAGCGCAACGCCCATTCTGCCGGCGTGCGCCGCACTGCGGCCTCCTTCCATATGGCCGCCACGGCCGGCGGGGGAGTGGGCAGCCCCAAGTTGCCGCCGCGCAACGGCTCCATGACCACCACGCCCAGTCCTTTCCCCACCGCATGCTTCAGGCCCGCCGTGCCCGCCTGGTATTCCTCGTCCAGGAAGTTGTACTGAATCTGGCAGAAGACCCACGGATACGCATCCACGATTCGGATAAAGTCCGGGCCAAGCCCGTGAAAAGAGAAGCCCGCGTTGACAATGCGCCCATCCCGTTTTGCCGCATCCATAAAGTCAAAAACGCCAAACCGCACCAAGTTGTCCCATGACGTTCCATCAAGGCAATGAAGCAGGTAATAGTCGATGTGGTCCGTCTCCAGCTTCTTCAACTGTGCCGCCAGAAAACGATCCATGTCCTCCCGGCTCTCAATCATCCATGACGGCAGTTTTGTGGCCAGTTTAACCCGTTCCCTGTAGCCGTCCTTCAACGCCTTGGCCAGCAGCAGTTCGCTCGCGCCCGCATGGTAAGGCCATGCGGTGTCCACATAATTGACGCCCTGATCAATGGCATGGCGAATCTGGCGAATGGCCCGCGCCTCATCAATCACACCATCCTGCATGGGCAAACGCATGCACCCGAAACCCAGGATTGAAAGTGAATCGCCGTTCTTCGGCATCGTGCGGTATAGCATTATGAACTCCTCTTTGCCCGCTGCGCGCCATCCCGACGGGTGCTGCAAATTTTCGACGGAGAATCTTCCAACTCGAGCCATTATAGCCCTCGCCAATCACGGAATTCACGGAAGGGCACGGAAGAAGAATGAACGCAGAGGCGCAGAGAACGCTGAGGAACGCAAAGGGGTGATGGGTTTGCGTGGATGTTCGGAGCGCCGTAGGTGCGGCATTTATTAGCCCGGGCCGCGAGGCCCGGGAATGGATGCCAATAAGAAAACAGAGCGCTGAAAGCGCGGCACTATCTGCCCAACGCCAAAAGACTCAAGCATGGGACGCGGCCAAGTTGCGTGAGAACAACTGCAGGTTGACCGATGGCAGCAGGGAAGAAAATGGCGTGACACTCACCGCGGCTTGCGACGATTTTGAGAGATGCCGTACGGAGAAATCATATTGCGATGAAATCGTTCTGCATTGTGGGCAACGCCCACCATGGTCAATGCCGTTGTTCGACATTCCTTTTTGATTCGCTTTTCAGAAAAGCGATACCATGGGCGTGAAGTGGCGCGGCAAGGGCCAAGCAATGTGCCGCACAAGGGTTACCTTCATGGATGCCGGGGCCATAGAGAATTATCCCCATGGAAAAACGACAGCATATTTACCTTCTTGTGGACTATGCAGACAGCAAGGATGGCGGCCGCACCTTCCGCGGAACCCTTACCGACTCCCGGGATATCAGGACCGGGTTCTCGGCATTGTTTATTCCTCCCGACTCGATTGCTGATTTGGACATTACCGATATCGATCAGGACCGCGTTACGTTTGTCCTGCGGAATCCCGAACGCTCGCCCATCCCGGTAATGTTGGAACGGTACCTGTTCATACCGGCAGGATACGAAAGAGCGGCCGATGCCGTCGTGGACAAGACCTGGCGCAAATCCGTCTTCGAGCCGAAAGATGTTGTGCAATACCGCCGGGGGGACCACTGGTCTTGCACCCCTCCGGCAACAGACGACCCGCAGCCTGGCGCAAACGCCCCCGGTCCATTCACGGGAACCGTGGCCAGCCCCTTGGATCAAATCCTGGCTAGTAAACCGGCGCCCGCTGTAGAGACACGTGTTTTGAAAGGCAAATGGGACCATGAGCGTTGTGAAATCTGCAATGAATGCATTTGCCTAATCCATGGCCCGGATGGATACGTGAACAGCAAAGACCACTGGGTCTGCCCGCCATGTTACGAGAAATACGTCCAGCCCATGAACTTTGATTTCATGCTTGGCGAGTAAGCGAAGGCTACGTAATGACATTGGCACCCTGTGGTACGCGACCGCGGCGGACGCACAACCGCATCTAACCCATTGCCTAACTTATCTGGCGCCTCAAGAAACTGTTATGTGGCCCTAAAGGACGAAGTTGCGAGAATGGCCATTAAAGCAGTCGGCCGACAGCCAACTTCTACTCAAGACCAAATTGGGCCGTCTTGCAATGCCTATTCATGATACACTCCCCGCAGTTGGGGTCCGACGGTCTGCAATACTGCCGACCGATTTCCCAGCAGGGCAAATCCATGAGCCCCGGGAACTCAGGATACAGTGCGCGTGCTTTGAAAATTACCTGCGCAGGACTTGGATTTGGACCCGTCAACCCGAGTCTCTCGAATACTCTGATAACATGAACGTCTGCCGATATGTTGATCGAGTAATAGTCGCTGAACGGAACTTTGAATTCGCGCGCAAGGATATTCGCCGCCATGCTTGCAATCTTTGGCCCAGCCCCATCAAACTCCAAAAAACGATAAACAACCTCCGCGCTTGAGGGTGTACCCTCCCAAATACGGGAAGCATCACCCCCGTACTGTTGCACGATCCTCCGGACGCCGGAGAAAAAGACGCCGCTCATGATGTCCAAGTAACGGTGCAACGGATACGGTTTTGACATCAACCGCGTTATCTTTTCGACACGAAGCGGTGCAAGTTTTCCAATGCTGAAATCACCGTTCAGCCTCTCCCGCATCTCTTGCGGAATCAGCCAGGCCTTTTCGGCCCTAATTTGGCGGTCCATGAGGCACGAGAGGACAAACGCGTGCGGACTCCCATCAAGATCGTTCAAAAGGGCGTCGGCGTCAGGATTGTTTGGGGTGCAGATCTGCTATTACCGCCAAAGTGTCAATAGTTATATAGTAATGGACTCCTTGTATGGCTTTTGGTAAAGTCATCTTGCCAAACCACTTAACCGTGGCCAACCAAGGAGTCCAAGATGAGCATAGAGACTATCATAGACGCGGGTGTTCGGGCATTCAAGGAACAAATGGCGGCGCATTTGTCGGACAGCGTGGAGGGCGAACTCACCCCGGCGCTGGCGCACACCGTGACGCTGGGTGTGCAGCGGGCCATTGCGGCGGCGGGCGCGGGGGCGTTTCGCGCGTTTCTGGAGAGCAAGGAGACTGCTGCGGACGTTGTGTTCCATGACGGCGAGCCGTACCGGTTCAAATATGCGAGCGACAAGACGTTCGGAATGCTTTGGGGCCAGCAGGCCGTTTCCCGCCGGGTGTTCCAGAACGCGTCGGACACGAAGACGCACGTTCCGCTGGACGCGGCGTGGGGCATGGCGGGCGAGACGCTGGCGCTTGGCGGGAACACCGCAAGGTGATCTCGGTGCATTTGCACAAAGGGCTCTGACACACCGTGAGTTCCACTGAGAAGGTCTTGCCTGCCCAAGGCCCGCGCTGCAAACACAGCGCGCGAAGTTCGCCATTTCTGTCATAGACGAGAGGTGACAGGTTCATCAGCAAAAATGTCCCGGGGTTTTCCGCTCAGAAACCAGCGGAGCGCATTGTTTCTTCAATCACACCAATCGGATATCCGCGTATGCCCCTTACCCGACCAGATCGTTCGAACACAGTGAATGTGTCTCCGTCCATTTGAAAGTCCGCCTCCCACTCGACGCAAAACGTTCCGTTTCCGTTTCCAGGTTATAGTCCCAAAGGGTTCCCGCCCCGACAAGGCCTTGGGAAGCACCCCATTTGACTACCTTTGCAGGCCAAGACGCTTGGCACGCCAGCGGGAAAGGGCGTGGACGGTGAAAATGAGGGGGTAGAGTTCTTCGCTGTACCAAAGACTGGAAAAGTACAGGCCAATGGAGGCGGCGGGGAATTCAACGCCATTTCCCGTCCGTTCGCACAAGAAGGCGGCAGCGCTTTCGCATGCGGCGCTGTCGGCGTGGGGCGTTACTGCGGACAGGGCCAGCGCCGTCTCTTCGATGGAGGACGGGACACCGGGCCCACCGCCCCAGCCACCGTCGCTGTTTTGCGCCTTGAGGAGCCAGGCAACGCCGGATTGGACAAGGCGGGCAACTTCCCTGCCCGGAAGGTCCGTCAGACTTTCGACAACGCGGGCTGTTCCGAATACGGGGTTCTCCTGACGCGGTGCGGCCTGATTGCCGAACCATAGGGGAATCCATGCGCCATCGGAGCGTTGTGCGCGGCCCAAACAGGCAACAGCACGCCGCAGGGCGTGTTCAGTTCTCTTTGCATATTCGGGAAGGTCCGGTTTCCAGGCGGAGAATGCGGCAAGCGCATGCGCGGTGATGTCCGGACAACTTCTGTCAAAGGGCAAATTCGACCAGCCCCGGCAAAAGGTCGGCATGCCGCCATCGCTGTTTTGCAGCCGAAGGAGCCATTGCAACCCGGCGCGCGCGGGCTCTTTATCGGCAATACCGAGGGCTTTGATCGCGAGAAGCGCGGCGGAGGTGTCATCCGCATCGGGCACAGAACCGGACAGACAGGTCCAACCCCAACCCCCCGGAGCCGCGTTGGTAAAGGGATGGACCGTGCGCTGTTGAACGCCGAGGAGATAGTCACGCGCCTGTTCGCGCCAATCCGCGGGTTCCGGACTGCCGCCGGCCTGCGCCAAGGCACGCACCGCCAGACTTGTGGTCCAAGTGCGCAGGTCCGTGTCGATGGGCCAACCGCCGGCCGGGCGCTGTCCGCCCTCCAGGAAATCGAGACAGGCGGCGAGGGCGGGACAGTCCCGTTCCCCGGCGGCCATCAGGTTGAGCGCGACAAAGGCGGTCAGCGGGACGGCCTCCAGGAATCCGCCCGACGACGGCTGCATACGCCGCAGCGCGCGAAGACAGGGATTTGCCGACTTTTCGCGAAGGCAACGCAATGGCGGAAAAGCGGAAGGCCGTCGGCGGTGACGCGCAAGGCCGATGGCGACAAGGGCGGGCAGTGCGTAGCTCACAACCGGCAGGTTGAGCCATTTGTAGAAACTGTGCGGAAGGCGGGCGGCTTCAAAGGGGAGCGGCATCACCCACCGCCAGGCTTCGGGTTCGCCGCCGAGCAGGCCGCTCCCGGCGCACACGGAAAGGATGGGCGCGGAGAAGGTCCGGTCAGTTCCGTAGAATTCCGCGACACTCCGGGCTATTTGTTCCGGGGCAAGACCGCCCGTCCTTGCCGCAACCCAGCCGCGCGCCCGTTCCGCGGCGGATTGCGAATCCGGCCCGCTGTTCAACGCGCACAGAGTCAACAGCGTGGTGGCAAGGTTGCTTGGGCTGTCGGTGGTGTCGCCCCATCCGCCGTCGCCGTTTTGGTGCTCGGAAAGCCAGGCGCGTCCGAGTTGGGCCGGAACCTTCCTGCCGGCATTCTGCAAGGCCAGTGACGCCAGGGCGACAGCAAGCGCGGAGTCGGAAAGACGCCCGGAAAACGACCCGTCCCCGAAACGGGAAAACAAGCGCGTTCGCGCCGATTCCAGACTGTTTTGCAGCACGTTCATATCAGCACTCCAAGCGCAAGCAGGGCGTAGAAAGTGTATTCGCAATCGGGAACAGTATCGCCGACATGCCCGGTGAATCCGCCTTCGCCGGTCCACAGCAACTCAACAAAGGTCCGGCAGCGCGGGGCCAGTCCGCCAAGCGGAACCCCCATTTCCCTAAGCGCGTACAATGCGGCGGCGGTGGACAGAAGATCGGGACACCGCGCACCGGGATAGGCATAGAAACCGCCGACTTCCGGGTCCAGGCGCGCCAGCAGAAAATCGGCGCACTCCGGTTCGGGCGGCAGATTCGCATGCATGCGCACAAGACACCCCGCCGCGGTTGCATTCGTTTGCGCATGAGGACTGCCCGGTTCATTCGCGTAGCCTCCGCCGGGAACACGAAGTGCGCCAAGCGCGGCGGAAATGCAGTCTTGTTTCGGCGGGGACAGGCCGGCGTCCGAATAGGCTTCGACCGCCAGGTACAGCGCATAGGCGCTGCTGAACGGGGCGCAGGGGACGGCGTGATGGTAACCTCCGTCACGGGAGCGAAATTTCTCCAGCCCCGAAAGGCAGGCATCACGTTTCCCGCGCCATGGGTATTGGCCCAACAGCCGTGCCAGGCATGCGAGGTGAACAAAGTCGAGTCCGTCGCCTTCCCCAAATAATCCCAGGTAACCCGGCAGGGAAAACAGGGAACGCCGCCGCCCCAGGGCATCAAGCGTCCCTGCGGCGAAAAGCGTGTAGTAGAGGTCGCTTGCCCCGAGTCTCCCCCTGTAACCGCCATCGGGGCATCGCCGGGAAACGGTGAAGGCGGCCACGGCGCTGCGTCCTTCCGAACTCAGGCATTTGCGCGCGCGCGCCGCGGTATCCCGCATGGAAAGCACGCGGTTCATGAAGATGCCAGCAGGCGTTCCAGCAGACGCCGAAGCAGTCCTTTGAGCTCCGCGTTGCGGAAGGCGGTCAGACTGCGGACAGCTTCCTGGCGGTAATGTTCCAGCAGCATTTCCGCCTTGCGCAAGACGGCCTCGCTTTGCAGGGGCGCGCCCATCTCCTCCGCCAGTGACGAAAACAGGGAAAGACGGGGATGGTCCGCGCCGTCCCGTCCTTCGTCCCGCCGGTCGGCAATGTCGTCGCGAATTTGATAGGCAATTCCAAGCGCGTCACTGAAGACGTCGAGCGCCGCACACAATGTTTCGCCGGCGCCCGCCGCGACGGCCCCGAACTTGAGCGCAACGCCGAATGACGGCGATGTTTTCATGCGGAATATGTCAAGCATCGCGGCAGTGGAAGGCGGAACACCGCGCCGCGCCGCGTCTATCTCTTCGCCCTGGCCAATGCAAAGCACACGGTGCGCCTGCGCCGCCAATGTTGTCAGCACAGCCCGCGTTTCCGCCGGAAATTCACTGGTTGCGATTAACCGGTATCCTTCACCAATGAGGAGATCTCCCGCGTTGATGGCGGCCGGTATGCCCTGCGCCGAATGCAGCGCGGGAGCGCCGTAGCGAAGCGCGTCACCGTCCTCAATGTCGTCATGAACAAGCGACGCTTTGTGAAAACATTCCACGGCAATGGCCAGCAGCCGTACGGTGTCCAGCGTATCCACGGGGCTGCCGGCGAGCGCCTCGTAGACGGCGGCAACGAGCAGGGGTCGCCAGCGTTTTCCGGCCTTCGCGATCCAGTTGGACGCCAGACGTTCCGTGTTCGTTTCAAACTCGCCCAAGACCGGGGCGAGGGATTCCGGATTGAACCATTCCTGGACACGGCACTGCAGGGTGCCGGGGTCGAGCCGTTTGCGCCCGGCCATTTCGTCCTTGGATACAATGATTTCGCGCACCCAGTCTATATCGGCCTTTGTGTCTGCGCAGCCGTCGACATACAGGGGAACGGCCAAAGAGGGAATGGCGTTGGCAACCGTTTGCGGGAAAGAACGTTCCAGCGCCGACAGGCAGCTAACCCCCACGACAGCATCGACAGTCCCACTTTCCAGGAGGCGCACGACGAGTGTCGCGCCTTCCGCGACCAGCACGAGGTAACCGAGCTTCTCCGCCAACGCCTGCAGTTCGCCAACGGGACACCGTCCGCATTCACGGCACAACAGGCCCATTTCGTCGTGTTCGGCGGGGCATTCGCCGGCGGAGCGCAGGCATTGCGGCAGCAAAAGGAGACGGCGTTCATAAGGAAGTGCTGCGAAAACAGCGCTCCATATCTCGTTGTTAAGCAACACCATGACAAATCCGTGCCATGCGGGCGGAAAGTTCTCCGCTTCGAGAATCCGCGCCGCATGCTCTTCAAGTTCGTCAAGGGAAAGCGGCGGAACCAATTCGCGCGCTCCGGCATACCGGTGCGCGGCTTCGCGGCAGGCCCCGCGTTCGGGTCTCCAGAGGGGAACCTCTTTCCCAATGTCATGCGGCCGGGCGTTCAGAGACGACTCAGCCATATGCGCCAAATCCAAAGAACCAGTGCTTCTTCGCGAAGCGATAGATCAGGCTCTTTTCGGGAATCTCCCTCCCCGGCAGGTGGTGGCTCGGGCAGGCCTGCATGGCATCCAATTCATCGAAGAACGTGCCGCGACCGCTGCTGTCCGCGGCATGGTGGGCGCGCGCAAAATCGGCCAGCCAATGTGGGTCTTCCATGATGACGCACCCGCGCGTCCTGCGCGCCGTTTCAACACGGAAGGCGCGAAGCAGTTCCGAATTCCCGAAGAGAGCGCGCAAATTCGACCCGTCGCCGATGTTCTCTTTCGCAAACTGCAGGACGGGACACAGTTCAACGGCACCGCCGGGCGCGACATGGTGCGCGATACCCGAAACGGCGGGGCATACCGCCCTCCCTTCATGATCCCAATAGGCATCGACGATGAGCAAAGGGGCGCGCAGACGGGCATCGACTATGAACCGGCGCAGATCGAGAATTTGTTCAGTATTCAGGGCGCGTTCGGGCGAGGGGTGGGGACCAACGGGACGATAGATGTAGTACCAAAGGTAATGGGCACCCCGTTCCGCCATTTCATCAACGAACCGATCCGTTGCAAGTTCACCAATACTATTGCCCGATATGCTTGTCGCCACGCCCGTGAACAGCCGGTGTTCGCGGCACACACGCAACGCATCCATGGCGGCCCCGTACACGCCGACCCCGCCGCGCCTCGCATCGCTCTCTTCGGCGCGTCCCTCAACGCTGATCAGCGGCGTCACATTGCGCGCCCTGCGCAGATGCGCGGCCACCGCGCCATCGAGCAGCGTGCCGTTTGTAAACAGAATGAAGTAACAGTCTTTGTGTTTTTCAAACAATTCGACAAGCCCGTCATGAAGCAACGGTTCACCGCCCAGGATACCGAAGAAGCTGCTGCCCATTGCCTTGCATTCACCGATCAGATTGTCCAACGCGGAGAGTGACAGTTCCTGCGGCGGGTCGGTGGGACTGACCCAGCACCCCTTGCAGGAGAGGTTGCAGCGGTTCGTGACCGACAAAAACAGGAAAGCCGGGAAGAATTGCCCCTGCTTCAGGCGGCGCTCAAAACGCTGAATGGCGCGCATATTGGCCCATCCACAACGGCAGGCCAACTTCCACAAGAGCCTGGGATCGACTTCCCCCGCCACGCGGCATGCATATCGGGCAATCATGATGGGCGCCACCTTTCGCCGGGCCGGTATTCCGGTTTGAACAGCGCGCGGCGCTTCTTGCGTCTTTCTTCGAGCGCGGCACGGAGATCGCCTTCCGCAAGGGCGCGGGATGCCGCGCGCACGGCGGCCTCGTCGGCAATCTCAGCGCCGTTGATCGGTGATTCCATGCTTTTCGGAAATATGATCGCGCATTCCGGGCACAACCGGGCGCACGCGGGACAGTTGGTTTTGCAGTGATCCGGACACACAACGGCCACCCTGCCCGCCGCGTCGGTTTCATAAACCCCGAACAGGCAGAATTCAAGGCACTGTTTGCAGTTCCTGCAACGATCCCGGTCGATGACCGGAAACCACGGAATCCATTCCCCGGGCTGACCGGCTTCGGGCAGGCTGCCGCCTGTGGCGGCCTCCCCGGGAAACATCTCCGCCAAAGACTCAGCGTCCCCGGCACGCAGGTTGACAAACCGCGTATGCGCCAAATCCAGGGGAACATCCGCCCAATTGAACAAGGCCATGACGGCGCGCGGATGGCATGCCACGATACAAAGCGGCCGCGCTTCCACGAATTTGACCAATGCCGGATCGCGCCGTGCCGCGAGTTTGCACAAATCGTCTATGACAACGGGCTTCTCGCCTGATGCTTCGAGATATCCCAAGGCGCGCCGCTTCAACTCCGCCGGCACAACGTCGCTATAGGCACATGCGCAGAAAATGACCATCTATCCACTCCGTCGGCATAACAATTATCCCCTGATTCTATCCAACTTGGACGCCACGAACAACCAACCGGGAGCGCAAGGACAGGGCCGACGGTTCATACACGTGCCGGAAACACCGCGAGAGCATTCCACAACTCCTGCAAAAGGGATTGCGGCCCGCGACGGGGTTTGCGGACGGCGGATATGCGCGCAGCGCGCAACCGCACCCTGTTTGACGACGATGGATTGGAAACCAGCCAAACCATGCGCCGCCGACTTCAGGTGTTTCGCCGCGTTTTGGGCGCGGTTTGGGCCTGCAACCTCCACAGGCCCAAACCATGGCCCCCGCCGGGACAAATCTTTATCAACAAGACATCCTCAACGCGGGGCGGCTGTATTGCCGCGGCGCAGTTTTGCAACGCCCACGCCGAGAACCGCGCCAAGCAGAAGAACAAGGGCAGTTCCTCCGGCCGCCGGAACGGGCGGCCCCACCTGCAACTCAGCCTCCTGTGAGGTGACTGATGTGTACGCATCGGAGACAACGCACTGGTACAGTCCGGCGTCGTTCAAGGCAACCGGGCCGAAAGTCCACTCGGCGGTGGTTGCGTCGGGCCTTGCAAAGCCGTTGTGCGCCCACTGGCAGGTGATCGCGCCGGCACCGCCGCTTGTCTGAACCGAGAACGTATGCTGTTCTCCGAGCATGCGCCGCGCACTTTGGGGCTGCCTGGTAACAGTCAGATGGTTGGCATCTATTACGGTGAGCCGCGCCGCGTTGGTGATGGCGCCCACATCGTCGATTTCGACGAGACCGGGAAGCAGGGTACTCTCGGCAAGGTCGTTCCAAGCACCGTCCGAGCGCATCTCGCCCACCGATTCAATACCGCACCAGGTGTTTGGTTCGCCGGAACCCCAGTTTTGATAGTCGGGCGTTTCCGGGGCGCACCAAGTCCACGTGCCTTCGAAATTCAGGTTGCTGCAGCCAATCCAGGCATCCGGGTTGGCCGCTTTCAGGGCCTGGAGAAAGTCATTTTCCCCGGCGCTGGAGATGACGGCGAGGTGTCCGCCGGCGGCGAGCGCCCATGCCTGGGCCTGACGCCAAGTCATGGCGGCCGGGGTGAGCCGGTAGTAATGCCCGCCGTACCACTGCCAACCCTGAACGAGGTCGTCGGTGATGCGGCACACATACAATCCGGCCCGCGACGTCAACGGAGCCATGAAGGTGCATGATGGTGTGCCCGCATCGGGCACATCGACACCGTCCCGGACCCAATGGAAGAACAGGGAGCCGACACCGCCGTGGGCGGCCGTGCTGAAGGTGTGGGGCAAATCACGGTATTGCACGGCGTCCACCGGCTGCTTTGTGATCGTAACGGCATTAACCACGGCAACCGTTGCGGTATTGGAAGTGAGGGCCGAAGTGACTGCGTCATGCACCCGGCAGGTATAATCTCCCGCATCGGCTGTTTGCAGATCAGTCAGCGCGAGGTCTTCGGTCACGGCACCGGGCACTTCCACACCGTCCTTGTACCACTGGAAGACGATTGGACTGGTTCCATGGACCACGCGAACCCCCAACAGCATCCGCCCGCCGACACGACGGGTGCCGCCCAGGGGCTGTTCCACAATTTGGAACGCGGCGGCCTGCTCGTATGCGCCGATATCGACCCGGTCGCCAATGCGCCGCGGACCGCCGTCAAAATCGCGCTCGCCCGGCGTCACAACGGCATTGTTCCCCGCGTCGATTCCGGGGGACAGTGAATCGAGATGATAGTCGATGACGCTGAATGCATCGCCGCTGTCGGCATAGCCGTAGAATCCCGACGCGCTGGTGACATCAGTCAGCACCCACAACGTTGTGTCGTTGTTTGCCATGATCAGCGCCTGGCGCGGCTGATTGACGTCCGCGTTGACCAACCGGCCCTTGAGGTTCAACCCCGTGAAGGGCGCGTCCGCGGCCGTGAGCTGTGTCAGGTTCGTGGCGGCATCATAGACGGGCGGTGTCAGCCACACACCCGCCGGTCCGGAAAGATGCAGGGGATCGACGCTGGCGGGCACATTGCCGGAGCACCCGTCGGCATGCCCGTTAACCTGGCCACCGCAATACCAGTCGCCTGTTTGCGAGTCATGGAAGACCACGCCGTTGTTTCCATAGAACAGGCAGTTGACGGCATACACATTGGCGGTGTTGTCCTCCTCATAGACAGCGGTGTTCTGCATCCGTTCCAGAATACAGTTGGTCAGAGTCGGCGCCGAGGATGAGTTGACGACAATACCGCTCCAGCCGTCCCATCCGCCGGTGTTGTAGCAACGGTTGCTGGCGATGGTGCAGTTGTTGAGAACGGGCTTCGAACTTAACTGGCAGTAGAGCGCGCCCGCAGCCCAGTTCACCGCGTAGTTTCCGCTGATAATGCAGTTTTCAAGACGCGGGTTGCCGAGATTATGGGCAAAAACGCCCGCGCCGCCCGACCCGTTCGGGTCGCCCGTGTCAACGTTGCGGCTGCTGGCCACGTTGCCGCTGATCATGCAGCGCTTCAGGACCGGGGACGACAGGATACAACCCACGCCGCCGCCGTAACGGCCTGTATTGCCGCAAATGACACAATCGGTGACAACGGCGCTGGAACCGTTGTCGAACATGAGGCCGCCGCTGAAATCGCCGGCACCGACATGGTAGTTGCCAATGATCCAGCATCCCGAGATCGGGAGGGTGGAACCGGCGCCCAAGTAGATGCCCGACCCGCGGGACGCGGCCTTGT
>CAZOMH010000034.1:0-15368 GCA_964580415.1 uncultured Nitrospirales bacterium | reverse complement strand
GAGGTGTCCGCCGCACGTCTTGCAGGTGATTTCGGTGCGCATGCCGTCGGCATCCACGCTGCGTTTGACCGCGCCCGGGATTTCATCGTCAAAGCTGGGCCAGCCGCACCCGGAGTCGAACTTTGCTTCGGAGCGGTACAGGGGCGTGTCGCAGCGCTTGCAGACGTAGGTTCCCTTTTCGTGGAAGCTGTAGTACTCCCCGGTGAAGGGCCGCTCCGTCCCCTTGTGTGCGATGATGCTTTCTTCCTGCGGGGTCAGCGGGTTCATTTTGATGTCCTCGGTCCGGCCGCAGGCTGTAAACGCCAGCGTCAGCACCGCCAATAGAACGGTTCTTTGCGTTAACATGGCTGCAAACCTCTGCCTGATCCGACACCGATCCGGTGCGGGAAATTCCCGGGCGGGTTGTCCCGGACCATTTCCGGCGGCACAGCCGCCGGGAGTGCCTGCGTTTCCTGTGCCGGGGCGGTGTGTTGCGGGAGTCAGTTGCCCCCGGTTGGATTCTTGGGAACCGCGTTGGTGCCGAAGAATTCCTCGAGACGCACAAACACCTCATGGTCGGCCCCGTGGCGTTCCACCCGGACAACGTCCTCGAGCTTCATGGTCTGGCGGATGATTTGCTCCAGCCGTTCCTCTTCATTGACGAGCAGCCAGATGCGGCTTAGTCGCTCCTCCGGCAGGGGCATGCAGAGGATGCCCTCCACGTTGTAGGCGCGGCGCGCGAAGAGCCCGCAGACGTGGGACATGACGCCGGGGTGGTTGTTGACGGTCAGTTCCAGCACAGCGCGCCGGTCGGCGGTGCGGCGGTTGTTCTCCACAGTGTCAGGCGTTTGCGCAGGCATGGGCTTCTCCTCCTATCATGTCACGGTTGGCGGCGCCGGGGGGCACCATGGGGTAAACGGTTTCGGCGGCGTCGATGGGCGCATGCACCAGGCACGGGCCGGGTTCCTTGAAGGCGCGTTCGAGCAGGCCGGCCGGGTTGGCACAACCGGCGAGGTCGCAGGTGCGCATGCCGAATCCTTCGGCGATGCGGATAAAATCGACGCAATTGCGGAAGCGCGAAGCGAAAACGCGCCGGCCGTAGAACAGGTCCTGCTGCTGCCGGACCAGCCCGAGGGTGTTGTTGTTCATGACAATGACCTTCACATTGGCCCCCTCCTCCACCGCGGTGGCCAGCTCCTGCAGGTTCATCATGATGCTGCCGTCGCCGCTGAAGGACACGACGGTGCGGCCCGGTGCGGCGAAGGAGGCCCCGATGGCGGCGGGCAGGCCGAAGCCCATGGTGCCCAGTCCGCCCGAGGTCAGCCAGCGCCGGGGGCGGCGGTGGGGATAGGCCTGGGCGGTCCACATCTGGTGCTGGCCGACGTCGGTGGCGATGATGGCCTCCTCGTCGAGGAGACCGGCCGCCATGCGGATTAGGCCGTAGGGCGTGGACGGATCATCGGTGCCGGGCATGACCATCGGATGGGTGCGGCGCAGTTCCCCGATGCGTTCCAGCCAGGGGGTGCGCGGGTGCTCCTCCACCATGGGCAGCAGCCCGCGGAACACCTCGCAGACGTTGGCGACGATGCCTATCTGGGCGACGCGCAGCTTGTCGATTTCGCTGGCGTCGATGTCGATATGGATGATCTTGGCGTTGGGGCAAAACTGGGCGAGGCGGCCCGTGGCGCGGTCGTCAAAGCGGACGCCCGCCGCGATGAGCAGGTCGCATTCCTCCAGCGCCAGGTTGGTGTGGCGCGCGGCATGCATGCCGAGCATGCCCAGGGCGCGCGGATGGCTCGACGGGATCGCGCCGAGGCCCATGAGCGTCATGACCGCCGGGATGCCCGCCTTTTCGGCGAGACGCGCGGCGACGCCGCCCGCGTTGGCCTGGATGACACCGCCGCCCAGGTACAGCAATGGGCGTTGCGCGGCGTTGATCATCGCCGCGGCGTGCTGCAGGTCGGCGTGGTCGAACTCGGGGGCGCGGTCGGGGCGGCCCGGTTCGGGCCATGCGTCGAATTCGACGGCCTGGTTTTGCACGTCCTTGGGCACATCGACCAGCACGGGGCCGGGCCGGCCCGACCAGGCGATGCGGAACGCCTCGGGCATGACTTCCAGCAATTCGGCCGCCGAGCGCACCAGGAAATTGTGCTTGGTGACGGGAATGGTCATGCCATAGGTGTCCACCTCCTGGAAGGCGTCGGTGCCGATCATGGCCAGGGGCACCTGGCCGGTGATGCACACCATGGGCACCGAATCGAGTTTGGCGTCGGCCAGGGCGGTGATGATGTTGGTGGCGCCGGGACCGGAGGTGGCCAGGCACACCTCGGGACGGCCGCTGATGCGGGCCATGCCCTGGGCGATGAAGCCCGCGCCCTGCTCATGGCGCGCCAGGATGTGGCGAATCATCTGGCTGTGCGACAGGGCGTCGTACAGCGGCAGATTCATGCCGCCGGGAATCCCCGCCAGGGCGCGGACGCCCTGCCGTTCCAGCATGCCGACGATGATTTCCGCTCCGGTCTTTCGGTGCATGTCAGGTTCTCCTTGTGTCAGCTCTGCCCCGCTTCATTTCGGTTTGCCTTCGGCGGGAAAAACGAGCGCCCCCGCCGGCTGCACACCGGCGGGGGCGAGAAAAGTTGCTGCGTTTCCCGGAAACCCGCTACGGCGTGACCGCCCCGCCTACGAGTACGAGGCGTACAACCACCGCCACACCCACCAGGCCGAGCCGGGTGTTGTTCATTGCGGTAGTCATGTTGGCGTCACGCTGCATCGTGTTTCCTGTGGCTCATTGTTGTGAGCTACTATAGGGAGATTATACTTTCCGGGTTGCTGAAAAATCAATCATAACTGGAGGGCCGGTTCCGATGGCCAGAACGCTTGCACATTTGACGGTGGCGGAAGACTATGACGCGGTATGCCGGGTCGCCGCGGAGGCGGTTCTTGACGCGGTTCGGAAGAAGCCGGACAGTCTGATCTGCGTGGCCACGGGCGCGAGCCCGTTGGGACTCTATTCGGAACTGGCGAAGTATTCCGCCGAACTCGCGCGGGTGCGCATTCTGAAATTGGACGAATGGGGCGGTCTGGCCGTGGACGACCCCGCGACCTGCGAGGTTTATATTCGACGCGAGGTTTTGGGGCCTTGGGGGCTCTCTCCCGAGTGCCTGACCGGTTTTCAGAGTGATGCGGCCGACCCTGAGAATGAATGTGCGCGCATCCGCGCCGCAGTCGAACGTTTGGGCGGGATTGATGTGTGCATTTTGGGCATGGGCGCCGACGGACACATTGGCCTGAACTACCCGGCAGCGGCGCTGCCGTCCGAGACCCACGTGACCGATGCATCGACACTGCGGCACGCGATGCTGGATGCGGCGCTCCGCAAGCCGACGCACGGGTTCACGCTGGGGATGGCGGAAGTGCTGCGGGCACGAACCATCCTGCTTGTGGTGAACGGCGCGGCGAAGGCGCAAGCAGTGCGGCAGTTGATGAGCGGCGAGATCACGACGGAGTTTCCGGCCTCGCTGTTGTGGCTGCATGACGATGTGCGCTTGTTCGCGGACCGCAGCGCCGTGCCGGCGCTGTAACGGCATCCAAGATCATGCTTCAGAGTTCATCCATGGACGCACCGGAAAAACGCCCCCGCTATTTTCATGTAATGGCCAAGCCGGCCGGGCCGCGCTGTAATTTGGCCTGCCAGTATTGCTTCTATCTGGAAAAGGAGCGCCTCTTTCCCGGCGCGCCCCTCGCGGCGATGTCGGACGAGGTGATGGAAAGCCACATTCGCCAGTATATCGAATCGCAGGACTCACCGGAGGTGACCTTTGCCTGGCAGGGCGGTGAGCCTACGTTGATGGGGCTCGATTTCTTTCGTCGTGCCGCGGCATTGCAGCGGCAGTACGCGGGCGGCAAGCGTGTCACGAACACCTTTCAGACCAACGGTGTTTTGATTGATGATGCATGGGCGGAGTTCTTTGCGGAGCAGGGTGTTCTGGTGGGACTGTCCATAGACGGCCCTGCCGAACTGCATGACGCGCGGCGCAGGGACAGGGGCGGGCACGGCACATTTGACCGGGTTATGCGGGGAATGGAATGCCTGAAACGGCGCGGTGTCGAGTTCAACACGCTTAGTTGCGTGCATCGGGCGAACGCGGACCGTCCCGGGGAAGTGTACCGTTTTCTGCGCGATCACGGCAGCGGCTTTATGCAGTTCATTCCGGTGGTGGAGCGGGTTGCCGCCGCACCGCGCGCGGACGGTCTGACACTGGTGCGTCCGGGCGACAGCCCGGAGGCATTGGCGACGCCGTGGTCGGTGCTTCCCGGGCAGTATGGCCGTTTTCTGACGGGCCTGTTTGACGAGTGGGTCCGCAACGACGTGGGCAGGGTTTTCGTGCAGTTGTTTGATGTGTCGCTGGAGGCGTGGATGGGCGTGCCGCCGAGCCTGTGCCTGTTTCGCGAGACTTGCGGGGAGGCGATGGCCCTGGAACACAACGGCGATGTGTACGCATGCGACCATTATGTCTATCCGGAGAACCGGTTGGGGAACATTCTGGAAACGCCGATTGCGGTGCTGGCCGCGTCGGAGCAGCAGCGCCGGTTTGGCGATGCAAAGCGGGACGCTCTCCCCCGCTGCTGCCGGGAATGTCCCGTGTTGTTTGCCTGCGGCGGGGAGTGTCCCAAGCACCGGTTTGCCGTGTCGCCCGACGGTGAACCGGGGCTTAGCTACCTGTGCCCGGCGTACAAGAAGTTCTTCAGGCATGTGGACGGCCCCATGCAGTTCATGGCCAATGAACTGAGGCACCGCCGCCCCCCGGCAAACGTGATGGCGTGGATGCGCCGCGGGAAAAAGGAAATCGCCCCCGGCGTCGCGCCGTGGGCGAATGATCCCTGTCCGTGCGGCAGCGGCAAGCCCCACAAGCGTTGCTGCGGCCGGAAGAAGTAGGCCGGTACCGCGGGGTTACCGGATCATTCCGGTTCCCAGTAGAATTTGGAGATGACGTTTTCCACGTCGGCGAACTTGCCGACGACGGCCTGCACCGTGCGGCCTGTCATGTGGCCGATGTCTTCAATGGCGAGCAAATCCATCGGGTTGGCCATGGCCACGGTCATCGTGTTCGCGTCGGCCTTGATGGGCACGCAGATATGTTTCTTGGCGATGCGGGCGGGGATGCTGTCGGCCACCTGGGGATCGATGTCTTCCGGGCTGACCTCGACGAAGGGCACGCTGCACTGTACGGCCAGCACATGCGCCAACGAATCGTCATCCACCAGTCCTTTTTCGTGAATGAGCCGGACGAGGTTTGTTTCAGGGTCCTTTTTCTGCTCGGCCGTAAGGTCGTTCAACTGCTTGCGGGTGATGAGACGTGCGGCGGCAAGCACCTCCCCGAGGTTTCTGCGTTTGTCGGGCGCCATTCCGGCCACGGCCTTGCGGATGGCGTCCTCGTCCCAGGAATGGGGTTCTTCGGGGCCGGACTTGCGCAGTTTCTCCAGGTCCTTCTTTGCCTGGCGCAGTTCTTCGCGCGCTTCTTCGGCGTCCCGGACGGCTTCAACCAACTGCTGCGCCAGTGCGGACTTCAGCCCTTTGGCAAGTTCTTCGTCCAGGCGGTCCTGCATGGCCGCGGCGCGTTCCCGTTCCTGCTCGGCTTCCTGGCGCAGGGCGGCGGCCGCTTCTTCGCTTACCGAAGTGCTGAGACGTTCGCGCAGTTCAGCCGCTTCCGCGGCGGTCTTGTCTGCGGCGGCCTTCAGCGACGCGGCTTCTTCTTCAAACTTGGCGCGGGACTCGCTTTCCCGGAGTGCCTGTTCGCGGACGGCGTCCAGTTCGGCCGATTTCGCGGCGGCTTCGGCGCGAAGCGCTTCTTCGGCCCGGTGCAGCCCGTCCAGTTCGGAGGAGAGCCGTTCCGCATCTTCCTTCAGGGACCGGGCCTCGTTGCGGGCGGCTTCGGCTTCCGCCGCGAGCGCGGCCAGTCTTTGCTGGCTTTCGGCCGATGCGGTCGCGTTCGTGGCGGTCTTTTCTTCCGCCGCGTCGGCGCGGCGCTCGGCCTCCTCGATCTCGCGGTCACGTTCGGTCAGGTCGGATTCGAGCGCCCCGATGCGGTTGTGGGCGGTTTCGACAGCGGCGCGGGCCGCCGCGGCCTCTTCCTGGAGCGTCGCGGCCTGGCGCTGGGCGGCATTGGCCGCTTCGGCGCGGGATTCCACGGCGACTTCAAGCTCTGCAATGCGGCCGCGCAGCTCGTTGGCCTCGTCCAGCAGTGCCTTGGCCTCGCCGGCGCGCTCGTCGTGCTTTGATTCCGCCTCGGACAGGCGGACGCCCTGCTCATTCACGCTCTTTTCGAGCGTTTCCGCCTTCTTCCGCGCCTCTTCCAAATCGGTCGAGAGACGGTCGTTTTCTGTGGCCAGATTGGCCAGCGCCGCCTGCAGGCGGTCGCGGTCCGATTCGGCGTTCAACAGCCGCGGCCCCATTTCATCCACACGGCCCTGCAGCGTTTTCTTGTCCGCTTCCAGACCGCTGACCCGCTCCCGGAGGGGGGCCAGCTCTTTCTGCAGCCCCGCCAGTTCGGCGTCGCGGCGTTTGAGAGTGTCGCCAATCTGCCGGAGCTGTTCGTTGGCCTGTTCGGCGGTGCTGCCGCGCTGCAGGAGTTCCTGTTCGATCCGGTCGGTGCGGCGCAGATTCTCGTCGCGCTCGCGTTCGACTTCCTCAAGCTGCAGTTTAAGCTGTTCCATGCGCTGGCGGACGGCGGCCTCGTCGGCGGTGCGTTTCTGCAAATCCTGCTGCAGGGAGGCGTTGGTCTGTTCCAGGGAAGCGGAAGCCTTCTGCACCTCTTCAAGCTGCGCTTCCAGGGCGCGCACTTGGGCCTGAACCGCCGCACTGGTCCCCGTGTTCTTGTTTTCCAGCTTGCGGCGCAGTTCACTGAAACGGTCTTCCGCCGTTTTCAGGGCCGCGTTGCGGCGTTCGAGCGTTGCTTCCAAGTCCTTGATGCGTTCGTCACCGCCGGCCTTGTCGGACGCCATGGTCTCCAGCTTTTCCTGCATGCGCAGGATGCGCCGGCGCGCCACATTGATGGTTTCGCCGCGTTTCTCGAGATGTTCTTCCAGTTCCCGCACATGCGCCTGAACAGCTTCGTTTGCCGGCCCCGCCTCGCGCAGCTTCGCCTCCGCCTCTTCCGCCTGTGTCCGCGCATCCGTCAGTTGGAACTCCGCGTCCAGTAATCGCTTTTCGAGCGTTTCGATGCGCTCGGCCAACTCCTTGGAGGGGCCGCCCAATTCGCCTGCGGCGACCGCGTCGCGCAGTTCGGTCATGACCTTGCCGATCTCATCGAGTCGGCTTACGCGCGTCCGGTTGACACTGTTCAGTTGTTCCAACGTCTTTTCGACGGTGCTGCGCAGGTCACGCAGTCCCTGCTGCACGGCGTCCGGTGCCGCATGGAGGTCCGCCTGCTCCTGCTCAATATACGACATCAGCGACTTCAGGGCATCGTCCGGATTGGAAAGCTTCATCGCAACAGTTTACCTCTGCCATGTCCTACCGTGCTCACCACCGAATTCCGCCGAGACCCATGGCTTTCCATCCCGACAGACACGGTACTACCGACGACAACACGTCATCAGTAAAGAGTTTATGTTTATTCATTGCGGTTGTCAACAGTTTTCTCATGTATATAAAGTGTTCAACGCCGCAGAATACGCAGGGTTTGGGAGAATTCGGGGACGCGGAGCAGGGCGCAGCCGCCGGCATAGGCGACCGCCGCCACGGTCAGTGCCCCACCCAACGCAACCACATGTTTCCAATAGGAGGGCTTGCCCAAGACCTCGATCAGCAGGTGAAAACTCTCCCATGCCAGGGCGGCCATAAGCGCCGCGGCAACCGTCATTTTGGCGAGGGACCAGAGCAGTTCGGCGTCCCAAAGTCGGCCATAACGCTTGGAAAGGAGGATGAAGAGCAGCACGAAATTGACGGTGTAGGACAGTGTGGTGGCCAGGGCCAGGCCCAAGTAGCCCATGGGACGCACGAGTACCAGGATGAACACGATGTTAAGCGCCATGCTGATGGTGGCGACAAGGACCGGGGTGACGGTGTTCTGAACGGCGTAAAAGCCCTGAACACTTATCTTTACCCAGGAGAAGGCCAGCAGGCCCAGTGCGCCGTAGTAGATGGCGGCGGCGGTTTTGTCGGTGAGTTCAGGGGTGAATTTGCCGTGTTCAAAAAGGACCCGGACCAACGGTTCGCGCAGGGCGATCAGACCGACCAGCGAGGGGATTATCAGGAAATAGGTCTGCCGAAAGCCCTGCTTGAGCGTGTCCCGGATGGAATCGAATTCCCCGCGGGCCGCGGCGCGGCTGATGGTGGGAAGAATGGCCACCGACACCGCAATCCCGAAAATGGAGAGAGGCAACTGGATGAGCCGCTGCGAATAGTAGAGCGCATCCACCTTGTCGGGGCCCAGATTGTAGGCAAAGAACGTGTCCACGAGTTTGTTCACTTCGCCCGTGGCCTGGCCGATGAGCACGGGGGTGAGCAGCAGGACCACCTTGGCCGTTGCCGAATGGCGCAGGTTGAATTTGGGCCAAAGGATGCCGGTATGACGGTGCATGTCCCAGAAAAGGACCACCATCTGGGCCACTCCCCCAATCCAAGCCCCTATCACCAGCGCCCAGGCCGGGTCTTTGAACCAACCTGTCATCACCACCGAGACCGACATGGCCACGTTCAACAGCAGCGGTGACCAGGAAGCCGTTCCATATCGCCGGGCCACGAAGAGCGGTGCCATGGCGAAGGCGGTCAGGCCGATGAGCAGAAAATAAGGAAAGGTCCACTGCAGGATGCGGACCAGTTCAGCCATTTCGTCCGGCGACTGCGGCATTTCCCTACGGGTGATTGAACTCAGCAGCACGAGCGCCCCGGGAACAAAGGTCATGAGGGCAATGCCCGCAATGGTAATGACCGTAAAGACCAGCAGCATTGCCCCCAGGACGGATGCCACCGCCTCCTTGTATTCGGCCTCGGTCTGTTTCTCCTTCACTTCAGAGAAGACGGGTACCATGGCGGCGTTGGTCGCCCCCTCTCCCAGCATGTCGCGCAACATATTGGTGATTCTAAAGGCGAACAGGAAGGTGCCCAGTGCCTGTTCTTCCACATAGTGGGCCATAACACTGTCCCGAATCAGGCCCGTTACCCGGCTGAGCATGGTGCCGCCGGCGAATATGGCGATGAAGCGGGAGATGTCTTTTCGGTGTTCTGTCACGGTATTTAAATCTTTGCGTCCGTGTTTGGGGGCGCTATACACCTTTTTCGCATCGCTTCCACCATGTCCATGACCACAAGAAGGCCAATTATTACGGACATGAATGCCGTACCGTAGGCCTTGACGGGGTTGGGCAAGGTGAATGAACCCACAAGCCTCTGGTTTTGCACCATGGCCGGAGTGATACGGTCTGCGGGGTGATTCAGAATCGCCCCGTCTCTTCGCACATAGCCGGAAACAACCATAAAACGACCATTCCCGTCAAATACACCTGATATTCCTGTATTGCCGCTATGCACTACCGGCAGTCCCGTTTCGATAGCGCGGAAGCGGGCCATTTCCAGTTCTTGCAGTATGGCATTGCTCTGTCCGAACCAGGCGAGATTGGTCATGACCACCAGGAAGTCGGCCCCCTGCCGTTGAAGTTGCCGGGCCAAGGGGGAAAAGAGCACTTCAAAGCAGATGAGGGGGCCGATCTTGCGGTCGCCCACGGGGAACACCTTGAGTTGCGAACCCGGGTCCACTCCGCCGAAGGCGATCCCGCGCAGGAAAGGCAGCCAGGTATCGAAGGGGATGTACTCACCAAAGGGGGCCAGGTGGACCTTGTCATAGACTCCGGCCACTTCGCCTTGCGGGGTGAGGAGACAGGCGGAGTTATAGCTTTTTCGCGCTTTCAGGTCGTCCCGTGTGATTCCGGTGAGCAGGGATGCCCCGGTGTCCTTTGTCAACAGCCGGAGTGGTTCAAGGGTCTTGTCCCTGGCGAGATCGCCCGGCACGGCCGCTTCGGGCCAAACCACAAGGTCCATCGGGCCTTCTTTGGCCAAAGCGCGCGTTTGGGTGTCGAGCATGTTGACAATGAATTCGTCGAAGTCGGGGTCCCACTTTATTTCCTGGGAAAGGGACGGCTGGACCAGCCCCACTTTGAACGGTTGCCGATCTGCCGCTTGTTTCAAGGAGGTTGTGTGGCCCAGATGCCAGTAGCCGGTTCCCGCGATGATTGCCATCATGCCGGCAGCCATGGCGGTCCGGACAAAGCGGGACGGCCCGAGCAGGGCCCGGGCCAGCACTGCGTTTATCAGCACGATCAGAAAAGAGATGACCGAAACATCGTATACGGCGGCCCACTGGGCGATGGGCAGGCAGGCTCCCTGGCTGTAACCCAGGACACTCCAGCCGAAACCGCTGAACCAGCGGGCCATGAGCCATTCCATGCCCCACCACAGCAGCGCAATGCAGGTTGCGGACGGGCTGTTCTTCAAACGCCCCTCCAGCCATTTCCATGCAAAACCGACGGCGGCCCAGTGCAGGGCGAGGAAGACGCAGAGCAGTTGCTGGCCGAGGATGGCCCAGCCGCCGGCCCAGAAGATATTGGCGCAGAGCCATTGCAGGAGCAGCGAGTGGAACACCCAGCCGGCCAGGAAGAACCGGCACGCCGCGCCCCGCGGGTTTGCCCGAAGGGCGGTCCAGAACAGCGGCACAAGGGCTACCCAAGCCAGCCAAAACCAATGGAAGCGCGGGAAGGTCCAAGATAACAGGATGCCGGAAAGGACCGGCAGCCCGTATTTCTCAAGATTGTTTTTCATGGCGCGTTATCATGCTGAATCCCGGGGCACGGGTCAAGAGTTTCCGATTATGCACCGCAGTGTGTTCCATGCACAATGCGAGAAGGTGCGGGAAGGTCGCAATATGGTGTTTTGCGGCGCGGGAAGACATGCCCTGCGCATCGTGAGCCGGGAATCAGAACAGAAAGGGAAGCATCATGCGTTTAATTCCAGCAATAATGGCCGCCGGTCTGATCGCCGCTGCGGCGGGTTGGGCCGATACGGACAGGACCGCCGCATCCGTGCCGACGGTTGCCGTCATCTCGCCGGACCTTCCCAACGAAGCGCCGGCGCGCGACGATCTTGACGCCTACGGCGGTTGGAAAGGGTTGAAAGGCAAAGCAACGGGCTTTTTCCATGTGGAGGAACTGGGCGGACGCACGTGGTTCATCACGCCCGCCGGCAACGTCTTCTTCATGTTGAACATGGGATGGGCGGGCAGGCAGGACGCGGCGCGCCTCCAGTCGTGGGGGTTCAACAGTTCGGAACCGGATACGGGGCTGCCCTACACGAAAGAAATGCAGGCCATACGCCAGGGAACCGATCTCCCGCTGCCAAAGCAGGGCGGCTATCCCCCGTGGACGACCTTCCCGGACGTGTTTGACCCGGCTTGGGAAATCCACTGCAAGGAGGAGGTCGAGAGAAACCTGGCGCCGCGCGCCCAAGACCCCCTGATGATCGGATATTACCTCGACAATGAACTGGGACTTTATGGCTGGTACGAAGCCGTCATGCACACGGCGAAGAATGCCCCGGCGCGTGCGGCTTTTGTGGAAGTTGCCCGCGCGTACTATGCCGGGAAGCCGGCGGATATTGAAAAGGATTGGAAAAAGTACGGTGTAACCAAAGTGGAAGACTTGATGAGTGTGGAAGGCGACGCGCCGGACGTGCCCGACCTGGCCGCCGCGTGGGAAAGCGCCGTGGCCGAGAAGGCCTTTTCCACCGTGTCGAAGGCCGCGAAGACCGCCGCCCCCAATCATCTCAATCTGGGCATGCGCCTCGTCAACGGCCCCCTGCCCGGCGCGCCCATTCTCGCGGCGATGGGCAAGTACTGCGACGTTATCAGCCTTAACACCTACAACCTGCTTCCCGACCGTCTGCTCACCCAGTTGTTCACCATGTTCCCCGCTGTTTCCATGATAACAGGCAAGCCGACGCTGGTCAGCGAGTTTTCGTTCCGCGGCGGCGATACGGCGCTTCCGAACACTGTGGGCGCATGGCCCACCGTCAAGACGCAGGCCGAACGCGCCGTGGGCTATCTCTCCTACGTTGCCGCCGTGGCGTCGCTCCCGACACATATCGGGGTCGCGTGGTACAAATACCCCGACGACAAGCCCATCAAAGACTGGCACCAGTACGGCGAGGACTGCAATTTCGGCGTGGTCGATGCGGAGAACCGACCCTATGCGGTGCTGACCCAGGGTATGCGCTCGGTCAACGCGGTTATCTACGATCTCGCCGCGGACCCCGCGCCCAGCGCAACGTGTCCGCTCTTCTACCGCACGGAACTGACCCGCTGGGACCAACCGGCCGACGCCGTGCTGTTTCAGCGGCTTATGCGTGTGGATGAACCCTTCAATGATCCCCTCGCCGCAGTCCTTCCCGAGCCGCGGCGGTATCACCCGAACTACTGGATTTGCCATCGCGGCCCGCGCCTTGTCATCAACGACGACCGCTTTTCGGGATGGTGCCAGGCCAACATGATCCGCCAAACGGACAACGGCACGGAGCTGACACTTTTCAATGTGCAGACGCTCACGACATTTCCGCGTTCGCTGTGGCTGGGCGCGAAGTGCCGGAAGCCGGACGACGCCCTCATCATGGAATCAAACGCGCAGTTCCTCGCGCGCACCATCGACGGGGAAGGCCGCGTGACGCGCCTGACGATGTCCGACGGCACGTTCATCCGCACGGATTACGACACCTATGAATTGCGGTGCGACGTCAAGGTCCCCTATCTCGATGTTGCGTTTCGTCCCGATGCGAAGGAACTCACCATCGTCACGCGTGGTCCTGTGTCGCACGTTGATATCGTCGGCGTGAACGGTTGGAAAGCCGCTTGGAACGGCACCGCCGTTCCGGATGCCCAGATTGGCGCCAACGGCGATCTGACCGGATTTACGGCAGCGCAATAGCGGAGCATATGATTTGGGAAACCCCTTCTTCGCGGGAAGAAGGGGTTTCCCAAACGTTTCTGAAGAAGACCGGGGGAACACGGGCGGGACGCCCGTGCATAACACAGGGCGCGTCTGCGCGGACTCCTGAGAACTGACACCCGTCCGGTCCCGAATCCGCACGTAAGAATTGTCTGGGATGGCGCATGCGGATACGTTTCGTGGCTGCGGCGTTCTCGCCGCAGCCACAAAGCGCGTGCTTATTGGGTTTCCCTGCAATCAGCCAAGAATTAAGTGCGGATTGGGGTCCGGTCTTTATCCCTTGACGAAGTGGATGGCGTAGAGGTCGGCGTCTTTCATCAGGAAGCGGAGGCGGATGGGTTTGCCCGCCAGTTCGGCCAGTGATTTGCCGTCTTTCCAGTGGACGGGACGGTCGAGGAAGTCGCCGAAGAGTTCGTCGCATTGGTCGGCGGTGAATCCGTCGACGGGTTTTCCGTCCGCGTCCTGCACTTCCACCCGCACGCTTCCGGCGGCGGAGGTGGCGAAGTTGAGCTGGAGCGTGTCGCCGTCGAAGAGCAGCGGTTTGGTGCGCATTTCGCCGCCCGCGTAGGTGGCTTTGACCGAGGCAAACCCGTCGGGGCGCATGGGATAACGCACGAGATGGGCGGTGGGTTGGCCGTAGTTGCGCTGCACAAACAGGGACATTTCGTTCTTGCCGGTGGGCACGATGCCGCAGGCGGGATAGTTGGTGCGGGAGGTCCAGTTTTCCGGACCAAGTCCGGGGCGGATGAAGCCTTCCAGGAAGGTGCGGTCATACTGGTTGCCGCCGCGGCTGGTCATAAGCACGTTGTCGGAACAGTCACCGCCATAGCTGCCCTGAATTCCGAGGCGCGCGGCGACCTCGTCCGGCACCACCTTGCGGCCGGGCATGAACCGTGCGGCGACGGAGATGTAGAGGTGCGGGGCGCGGTAGTAGGGCTGGGTCTGGTTGGTGTAGAGGTGTTCCCAGGGGGCGGAGCCCTTGTCCATGACCACGGGGTCGGACCAGTTGAGGAAATCGGACGAGGTGGTCCGGCTGATCCAGCGGAATCCGCCGAAAGTGTTTTCGGTCCAAGTCCGGAAATAACAAACGTAGCACTGCTCCAGTTCGGACCAGAAGGCCACGTTCTGGGAATCGAAGGCGCCCTTGGTGATGACGGATTCTTTCAGGGTATCCCAATGCACGCCGTCGGCGGAGACAAAGGCGGTCAATCCCTTTTCCGAGGTGCCGGCCAGGGCTTTGTAGCGTTCCGCCGGGGGTACTCCCGGCCGTATGTCGCGGAAGGGCGCGAAATTGTGGGAATAGGGCGCCCTGTTCGCGAGGACCACGTTGTTTTCGCGTGTGCCGCAGACCTCGAAGATGCCCAGGCTGGGCTTGCTCCAATACCGTCCGTCCAGGCTTTCGGCATAACAGGTCACTTCCGTGTCCGATCCGTCCTTGTTCGGGTCGGGCAGACCGCGGTAGTACATGCGGTAGCGGTTCTCCTCTTGGAAGACGGTCACATAGGCGCAGTACCTTCCCTCCCACGGCGCGTCAAAGCGGAGCACGGTCTCCCCTGTCTGCACGGGACACAACGCATGGACGGTGTCGGCGAGGGTGTCGATGAGCAGCCGGTCTGCCAGCGGTTCCAGGCGTCCGCCGATGTTCACAACGGAGTCATTCGCCTGGTCCCCGGGGCAGAAACCGTGTCCTGCGCGCACCGTGCCGCCGATTGCCACTTCTTGGAGTTCCGCCAGGGCCGAACATGACACACCCAGTATCAACGCTATTGCGAGCTTCAGACCGCCAACGGCGGCAATTCGCCCAAGTAAGAAGGTATTGGAATGTGGGACAGCCGCCCTCGGCTGTCGGCGTGTAACGATCACCCTGGGACGACAGGCGAGGGCGCCTGTCCTGCACTCTCCCGGCAGGGGAACCAACGTTTTCAAAGAAGCCTCCTTCCCGTTTACTTTGCCGCATGGGTTTCGGGACGTTCTCGGGTGACAAAGGTGCTGTTCTTTGCTTCGTGCGGACGACACTTTGGGGTTACGCCCACATAGCCTTCGAATTTGTCGGAAATTTCCTTCCAGTCACTTTCGAGGTCGCCCGTGGTGTAAAACAGGTCGGCAACGCCGAGCCATTTTTCCCTGTAGTTTATGATGCCGAAGAGGATGGGCACACCGGCGCCGTTCGCGATGCGGTAAAAGCCCAGTTTCCAGAACTCCACATTCTTGCGCGTGCCTTCCGGGGTGAGGATGACGTAAATCTTGGGACTCTCCCCTATGATTTGCACCATCTGCTCCACGATGCCCACGGGGGAACGCCGGTTGATGGGGATGCCGCCCAGCCAGCGCATGAGCACGCCGAGCGGCCACCAGAACACGGTGTCCTTGATCATAAACACGCTCGGCAGACCGAGCGC
>CAZOMH010000033.1:0-15618 GCA_964580415.1 uncultured Nitrospirales bacterium | reverse complement strand
CTCCGATTGGAGCGGTCAAAGCCGGTCCTCGACAAGATGGAGCAATGGCTCGACACCCAGTTGGGACAGGTCCTGCCCAAGAGTCCCGCAGGCGAGGCGGTCACGTATGCCCGCAATCAGTGGCAGGCGCTGCTGCGCTATCTCGACGACGGCGACCTCGCCATCGACAACAATGCCGCAGAGAACGCCTTGCGCGGCATTGCGATTGGGCGAAAGAATTTTCTATTCGTCGGAAGTGACCGGGGCGGACGTGCCGCGGCCACCCTGTACAGTCTGGTCAGGAGCGCCAAGCGCCACGCGCTGGACCCCTTCATCTACCTGCGCGACCTCTTCCTGCGCATCCCCACCCACCCCGGCACGGATATCCACCTGCTGCTTCCCGACCGCTGGAAGCGGGACATTCTGCCGACCCTCGACTCGCCACCCCGTCCGTAGCCCACAACGCAGCCGCGCAGCGGAAAAGCGCTATACGTCGTTCACCGGACGCTTACGATTATTCAGCACCTGATCGGAACCGGTACAGGTATTCGGCCAGGGCGCGAAACATCCATGCGGCACCCCATCGCGGAAAGCTGATGCGGGAGACGTGCATCGGATATCGACGGTGCCAGGGGGCACCGGTGCGCCGGTCGCGCAAGAATTCATGGGTCCAGCGCATGGCGGCCAGGGCCGTCGGCCCGCATTTGCCGAAGCGCTCTGAAAGCGCGGAGGGGCACAACACCGCCTCGGCGCAGGCATGGATATCGACAGGGAACCGGGCGTATTCGTTGACCGGCATGCCGTTTGGTTTCACCAGCCGGGTTCGGTAGAACCCGAATCCCCGCTCCAATGTTTCCACGGGAACGCTTCCGGGGACCATTTGTTCCACTGCATGCAACGACCGCAGGACAAATCCGGTGTGGTGGTGGTCCACCAGGTCGAGCAGACCCGCCTCATAAGGGTCTGCCCCGTCATGATACCCATAGGGCCATGCGCCGTCTTCCCGCTGTGCACGCAGGGTGAACGCGAGGGCAGGCAGCGCCGGTTCGAGGCATTCGTTCATTCCGGTCCGCACAGCGGCGCGTATCAGGTGCTCGGCCACCAGCAGATTTGCATTGTGTACGCGCCTGCGGTCGCCGGGTGTGTAGCCGAAGCACCGCGTGCCTTCGGGACCGTCAAGCCGGGGCAGATCGGCGAGCATGAACCGGGCAATCGACTGTATGGGTTCCAGATGCCGGGTATCGCCGGTGACTTCATGGGCGAGGGAAAAGGCCTCTCCCGCGATGGCGGAGATGACGGCGGCCGGCGTTCCCGGCGGCGTGTCCAGGCCCTGCCCCGACACGGCAAAAGGATACCCCCAGCAGAGACCGGCGAAACCGGGAGAGGGATGCCGCAGCAGCCAGTCGAGATTTGTGCGGGCCTTGTCCAGCCAGTATTCATTCTGTGTCGTTTGGAATATGCGCAACCCGCCCAGTGCCAGCAGCGCATGGGTCTTGGGGTTGTCCGTGGGGGCAATGTGCAGCAACCGGCGGGACGCATGGGGAAAGAGATCGCAGGCCAGTGTGGCGCAGCGGCGCGGCCATTTGTGCCGCTGCATGCGGCGCATCAGCGGATGCGCCTTGATGTCGAAGGGGTCGGGTCCCACGGTGCCGTGCTGTTCAAACCATGCGTCGAGCTGTCCAATCCATTCCTGGGCGAGCGCAATGGCGGGGTCGTTGGCCAGTTCTATGCGCATGGCGCGGGCTCCGGGGAATGGGAGTTATGGGAGTTATGGGAGGAAGGACAGACTATGCGCATGGCGCGGGCTCCCGGCCCTTTGCGACTGCGTCCATGACGGCGCGGAAGCGGGGCAGATGGGCATCGAAGGAGTAGCGGTGCGCCACGCATTCGCGCGCGGCGCGTCCCATGCGCTCGCGCAGGGCGGGGTCGTCAATCAACTGTTCCAGGGAATCATGCCACTCCTGCGTGTTGGCCGCGCAGAAGCCGCTGACACCCTGCTCAACCACCCCGGCGTTCATGCCGACGGGGGACAGCACCACCGGGGTGCCCACGCCCATGAACTGGAGTGCCTTGAACGCGCATTTGCCCCGTGCGCGGGGTGTGTCGATCAAGGGCATCAGGCCGATGTCCGCCTCCTGCAGCACGGCAATTTCATTTTCCATGGACCACCGCACATTGCGGGTGGGCACGCCGCCGGGATGGTATTCCCCGTCGCTGACCACAAGCAGTTCGATGTTGCGGGTGCTGGCGAGGTCGCGCAGCGCGTCCCGTACCCCGTCAAGGTAACCGAGGTTGTCCCGGATGCCGGTCCATCCGATTACCACGGGCGCACCGGGCCCCTTTTGGACATAAGTCTTTGGAGAATAGCGGTCCATGTCGATGCAGGTGGGGATGATGGTGACCCCGCATCCGCCGCATCCGCGCAGATAGTCGGCGATGACGGTGTTGCCCGCCACGGCGTGCCGGGCGATACGGGTCATCTTGCGCGCCCACCCGTAGTCCACCGCGCCGAGGAATGGACTGCGCACAAATGCGGGCGGTTCCCACATGGCATCGTCCACGTCGAACAGGATGCGCGGGTTGAGGATCCGAAGCAGTCGTTCCAGTACGGGGGGGCCGTAGGGAAAGAGGGGGCCCTTGATGAACACGGCATCGGCGGAGGGCACATGCCTCATCTGGGCGAAACGGGTCAAAAGGACCAAGAGCAGATAGAGCGCCTTGAACGGCCGGGGGCGGCCGCCGTAGAGGGATCGCCACAACCCCACCGAGGAGGGTGGACACAGGATGCACCTGTGCCCTTCGTCGCGCAGGCGCTCGGCGAACTTTACCGCCCGATAGCGCACGCCTGCGTTGCGGATCGTTTCATTGCCAAAGAAAACGAAGTTCATGCGCCCGCTTTCGGCCGGTTCCCGGCGTTTTTCTCATTTTAGAGGGGCACCGGCAGTTGCAAACCATTGATCCAAATTCCGTTACGTGCTAAAGTATACCGTCAATAATTTACCGTACGGGAAACGCACGAGGCGAACATGTACGAAGCATTCTATGGGTTGCGTGAGAAACCGTTCAATCTTACGCCGGACCCCAAGTTTTTGTATTTGAGCGAAAAGCACAAAGAGGCTTTCGCCCATCTGCTGTACGGCATCAAGAACCGCAGCGGTTTTGTCATGCTTACCGGTGAAATCGGCACGGGCAAGACGACCATCTGCCGTAACCTGCTAAGCCAACTGGACTCGGACACCGAACTGGCGTTCATCTTCAATCCGTTCCTGAGCCCCATCGAACTGCTGCGCAAGATCAATTCCGAATTCGGCATCGACACCCGCGCGGACAACCTGCTGGGATTGACGGAAGAACTGAACATCCATCTTCTGAATGCGGGCGCCCGCGGCAAGAACTGCGTGCTGGTCATCGACGAGGCGCAGAACCTTGATGTGAAAGTGCTGGAGCAGATTCGGTTGTTGTCCAATCTGGAGACGGAGTCGAGCAAGCTGATCCAGATCATTCTGATCGGCCAGCCCGAGTTGGGCGAGAAGCTTGCGCTGCATGAACTGCGCCAGTTGAACCAGCGCATTACGGCCCGGTACCACCTCAAGCCGCTGAATGCGATGGAAACGCTGCAGTATGTGGCCTACCGCATTCACGTGGCGGGCGGCCGCAAATCGGTCAGCTTTTCCAGGGGCGCGATTCGCCAGGTGTACCGGCTTTCCGGCGGCACGCCGCGCATGATCAACGCAATTTGCGACCGGGCGCTGCTGATCGGTTACACCCGCGAGGAGCACATACTCACGGCCGCCATCGTGCGCCGCGCGGCGCGGGAGATCAAGGGCGAGCGCGTCGTGGTCCGGCGTTCGGGCGGGCGTCGCTGGTGGAACCGTTGGCTGCCGAGCCCCACGATGATGCTCGCGGCGCTTCTGCTGATAGTCATCGTGCAGATATTCGCCAAGCCCATCGACAGCATGGCCCGCGAACTGGGACTGTTCAACCGTCTGCTTTCCGCCGGCGAACCGGCCGCCGCATCGAAACCGACACCGTCGGCGGTATCCGAGGCGGCGGCAACGGACAAGACTTCCGCAGCGCCGGTTTCCGCGCCGGTCACCGAGATTCCGAGCGCTCCGGATTCAGTCGTTGCCCAGCGTGTTCTGGACCGGCTTGCGAGTGTGTCCGCCGCACGGGGCGGCAAGCCGCAGGAGTCTTCCGCAAAGAGCCTGGAAGAGTTGGCCGCCGTGCCCGCCGAGTCCGGCCGCGATATCGCCGTCGGCGCACTGCTCAGGGCGTGGGGGGTGGAAAAACCGGCAACCATTTCCGGCGGCGACAGCGCCGAGGGGCTGACCCAGTTTTTTGCCGGTTGCGGACTGGTCTGTGAGAATTTGCGTCCGGGCACGGTACAACTGGTTGCGATGAACCTGCCCGCACTGGTGCGGGTGAAAGTGAACGATCAGCCGCGCTGGGCCGCTTTGACGAAGGCCGAGGAAGACAGGATCACCCTGGCGCTGGACGGTGATCGTCAGGTGGCTCTCGGTCGCACCGCGTTCAGGGACATTTATCAGAATGAGGCGTTGATTCCGTGGCGCGACACGGCGCCCGGCGCGCCGCTGCTGCTGCCCGGCCAGAAGGGCCCGCAGGTGACCGCGCTGAAACAGCAACTGCGCGGGCTGGGCTTGATTGGCAGCAAGAACACGCAGGACAGTTATGACAGTGAGACGGCTTCGGCCGTCTCCGCCGTTCAGGCGGAAACGGGCCTGAAGATGGACGGCAAGGCCGGACGGCAGGTGCGCATGGTCCTTGCCGCGTGGAGCGGTGCCGGCAACAGCCCGTCGCTGCGTCCGCATGCGGCCGTTACTTCGGAAGTCGCTCCGGTTCCTGCGGCCGGTGCCTCAGACGCGCCGGTCAAGCATGAAGACAAAGCGGTGGTTTCCGGCCCGCCGCCAACCCCGGCGGCTTCGCCCGCCGCGCCAGCGCCAGTGCCAGCACCAACGCCAGCACAAGACACTGCGGCTGTGCCGCAGGCACCGGCGGCGGCCCCTGAAACACCCGCGCCTCCGGCACCCGCACCCGCGCCCGAAGCGGCTGCGCCGGCGTCCGCCCCCGAAGAAGCGAAGCCGGGGACGCCGCCGACCGAATCCGCGCCTGCTGCTCCCGCGCCGGAAACCAAGGAACAGTCCGCGGCGGCCCTGCCGACAGGCGAATACCGCGCGGACGGGGGGCAATCCCTGCAGGTGCGCGAGTTGCCGCCGCCCACGGCAATGGAACCGTTGCCCCCCGCGGAAACCGCCCGACCGGGTGAATCCACCGAACCGGTGGCCGGCAGTTCACCGCTGGTGCCCCATGGCGGCGCCCCGGCATGATCCCGCGCAGATGTTCCCAGGAGTTGGGATGACATGAGTTCGATTCTTGACGCCCTCAACAAGGCAGAAGACGACCGTAACGCCGCCGCATCGGACGGCGACGACGACGCTCCGTTTGTGCCTGAGGCCGCGGCAGAGACGCTGATTGCGCAGCCGAAGAGGAAACGCGCCGCGCGGCAGCCGTACGGCTTCAACTGGAAACCTCTTTTCTATGCCGCCGGGGGGCTGGCGGGCATCGCTGTGATTGTGGGATTGTCCGCAGGGGCGGCCTTGCTGGCGGGCAAAGCCAGCCACGGCAGTCCGGTCATGGCGGCGGCGGTCACACCCGCGGAGGGCAAGCCCTTGCAGGCTGTCGGCAAGGAAACGTACACGGTGCCCGTGCAGGAGCCGAAGGAAAGTCCGGCACCGGCGGCGGACGCCAAAGCCGCGGCCACGCCGGTTGAAAAGGCGGTGGAGAAACCGCAGGAACCGCGCCCCCTTCCCGTCGTCGAGGCGAAGGTCGTCAAACCGAAGCCCAAGTCCGTGCCGGTGATGGACGCCAAAGCGCCCCTTCCGGAACGGTTCAATGTTGCGGCGGAGCCGTCCGCTCCCGAACCGGCCGCACCGGCGGTGCGCACAGCCAAGGCTGCGCCGGTGCCCGAAGCGGAGCCGACCACGCCGCTGCCGACCCCGGAGGCCATTGAACGCGCGCGCCATGCGGCGGATGAAAAGCCGCCGGCAACGGTTCCGTTGCGGACTTCTCCGGTAAGTCTTGCGCCGGGCCGCGCGGCGGAGAAACACGCACCCTTCCTGGAGGACGTCAATGCGCTTCCGCGTCTTGGCCAGAACGAGCGCGAGCGGCTGGGCATGATCGAGCTGCGTCTGAACGTGCTGCGCGAAGCCAGCGCAAGCCAGCCCGAGGGGCTGGCGATAATCAATCTGAAAAAGGTCTATGTCGGCGAAATGATTCCGGGAACGAGCGCGCGGCTGATAGCGGTGCAGTCGCGGGCGATTGCCATAGAAGTCGAAGGCACGGGCGAGCGGTTCAAGGTGATGAACTAGGCGGAACGGCGCCGGGAGTCCAGGTTGAAAGCCATGCGACTGGTGGACGCACACTGCCATCTTGAGGCGGAGGAGTTCGCCGGACGGCTGGGGGAGATCATGGACGGTGCGCGCGCCGCCGGGATTGCGGGGTTGATCACTGCGGCTGTCACGCCGGATCAGTGGACGCTGTCGCTCGAACTGGCGCGCACTTTTCCCGAAGTGGTCTGCGTGCTGGGCATACATCCGTGGTATTGCCGTGACGGGGATTTGCCGCTGCTGGACGGGCTTGCCGGCGCGGTGGCCCGCGGGGTTGTGGGTATCGGCGAGGCCGGACTGGACACCAAGACCGATCGCACGCCTTTCCTCCTTCAGGAGGCGGTGTTTGAGCGGCAATTGGCCATCGCCCGAGACCTGAACGCGCCAATGGTGCTGCACTGCCGGGGTGCATTCAACGAGATGCTTCACTGTTTCCGCAGGACGGGGGTGCCCCAGCGCGGCGGCATTCTGCACAACTTCACGGGCAGTGCCGAAGTGGCGGAGCAGTTCATGAACCATGGGTTTGCCTTTTCCCTGGGCGGCATACTTACCCACCGCAACAGCCGCAAGCGGAACGACATGCTGCGGCGCATCTACCCCGATGCATTTCTGCTGGAAACGGACAGTCCCGACATCCCGCCGGTGGAGGCGAAGGAACGGCCCAACGTTCCGGCCAACATCCTGCACAATCTGCGTGCCGCGTCGGAAATTTTGGAGGTATCGGAAGAGGAAATCGCCGAAACCACGACGCGCAATGCGGCAAGGATATTCGGGCTGGCAGTGTGATGCCGCGCAAGGGGGCCGCATTTTCGCCGGGCACCGATGCAAAGAATTTGTCCCACGGTCCTCTTATGGGAGGACCGCGGGACGTTTGTTTCCGTCATGATCGCGCCCGGCCGGTCCTTAGTGACCGGCTTTTGACGCAAGCGTTCCGTGGAGTTGAAATTCCGGATAGGCGGCCACGCCCATCTCGGGCAGGTCGAGTCCTTCCAGTTCGTCTTCGACCGTGCTGCGGATCGGCATGAGGAGTTTCTGGATTCTGAAGAAGGTGTAGGAACTGCCAAAAGCCCACACGATACACACGCCGGCGCTGATCAACTGCGCCAGCAGTTGGCTTGAATCGCCGTAGAGCAATCCCGTGACACCCTGTCCCGCCTTGCCGAGATACTCGGTCGCGCCGACGCCGTTCCACGCCGCGCCGTAGGTGCCGTCGGCAAACAGGCCCAGGGAAATCAGGCCCCAGAGGCCGTTGACGCCATGCACGGACACCGCGCCGACCGGATCGTCAATGCCGAGACGTTCCCAGAAGAAGACCGATACGCACACCAGCACGCCGGCGATGAGGCCAATGAGAACGGAGGACCAGGCGGTGACAAAGCCGCATGGGGCGGTGATGGCCACAAGCCCCGCAAGCAGTCCGTTGGCCGCCATCGACGGGTCGTATTTGCCGAAACGCCACTTCATGTACAGCAGGGCCGACAACGCGCCGCCCGCCGAGGCGAGCATGGTGTTCACGGCGATCACGCCAATGCGCAGGTTGCCCGCGCCTGTCGAGCCGAGTGTCGATCCGGGATTGAATCCAAACCAGCCGAAAGCGAGGATAAAGGTTCCGATGAGGGCCATTGGAATGTGGTGGCCGGGCATGGCCACGGGCTTGCCTTCCCTGGTGTACTTGCCCAGGCGCGGTCCGAGCACCAGCGCGCCCGCAAGGGCGGCGCAGCCGCCCACCGCATGCACCACGCCGGACCCGGCGAAATCGACCGCGCCGTGCCCCAGCCCGAAGTTCTGGCCGAGCATGGCCAATCCTCCTCCGCCCCAGACCATGTGGCCGTAAATGGGATAGCAGATCATCGAGATGAAGAATCCGTACACCAGGAAGGCGGTGAAGCGCCAACGTTCGGCCATTGCGCCGGTGGGAATGGTTGCCGTGGTGTCCATGAAGACCATCTGGAACAGGAACAGGGTATAGATGGCGACGTCGTATACGGAGGGGCTCAGGAAGAAACCCTTGGTGCCGAAGAGGCCGAAGCCGGCGATGGAGAATTCATATCCGTTGAGCGCGGGAGTGCCGCCCAGCGCAACCGGGCCACCGATCTTGCTTGCTGCCAGACTGCCGAACATGAGCGCGAAGCCCGCAATCCAGAACCCCAGCATGCCTATGGGATAAATCATGAAATTCGTCATGATTACATGGGCGGCGCTCTTGGCGCGGCAGAAGCCGGTCTCAACCATGGCGAAACCCGCCTGCATGAACATTACAAGAAAGCCGGTCAACAGGGTCCAAACGATGTTGTTTGCCAAGTGGCCCTGGCCGACCGCGTCCAGAGTCCGAAGCAGGTCGGCGTTGGTTGCCGGCTGGTCCTTGGTGTCCTGGAGCTTCTTTAATTCGTCGGGGGTGAATGCCGGTCCCGCCGCGTTCAGTGCGTTGACCGCGGTTCCGCTGGCGCCGCCACCCGGATCAATGGCCGGAGCGGCGGTTTCCACCGCGGACGGAGCATCGTCCGCGGCACGCACCACTGCCGCATTTCCCGCCATAAGGAATGCGACTGACAGGGCCGTAACCGCGAGGGTGAGGTACATGGCACCCACCCGTCCCCTGAAGAAACGTATCCACCTGTGCGACTCTTCACTTCTCATTGAAAATAACTCCTTTCTTGGACTGTTTGGTTTTCATCTGCCAAGGACCGCCACAAACGGCTGCCATTTTCAGGGGCGAATTCCGGCCACAAGTTCTTAACGTGATGAAAGACGCAAGCACGGTTGTTTTGAACACTTGGGGTTGTGTGCGCAAGTGTTGTGCCAAGAAAGAGGATGCGCCGGCGAAAAGAGTGTTTTCGTGTTCGCCCCGAATGCGCGCGGAAGTTTTCGCGTTGACGGAAGTATTGGCAATGCAGTGTTTACGCGGAAATACGGGCATTCGAAAAGGGCGGATTGTTCTTGTTCCGTGTTGACCCTTTGGAGGCCAACACCGCGGGGAATGAAGGCGGGAGGGGGTGGAAAAGGGGTATAAAACCGTACGCTCTGGGCAGGAAGTTTCCGTGCGGTAGGAATTTATGTTAAAATGTTATTGGGATGAGAAAAGTCTTGGAGAGTGGGCGCATCTTAAATAGAGAATATATTAAGGCGATATGATATAAACAAGAGTATTGCGCAAAATAAAGCGGTGTCCTAAAATCATGTCCATGGCGGGCCTCCGTGGCAGGTGCAACGGGGCTGAAACATGTCGGGATGCCGCCTGTTCGACGTCTGAACGGTCCGCCAAAGTCCTTCATCCCCCGGGTACAGGCCGGTTCTCCGGACGTTGTTCTGTCCGAAAAACAAGGGTGGAGGCCGGCCCTTTTGCAAGGACCGACCCCCGGTGTTGCCTTGAGACAAGGACTACAGATTGTAACCGGCTTCGCCGTGTTCTGTCTGGTCGAGGCCGATGGTTTCAGATTCCTCGTCAACGCGTATGCCGATGGTGGCCTTGAGAATGCTCAGGAGCACAACGCTGATGAATCCGCTCCAGCCGATGGTTATTGCCACGCCCACAACCTGCGCCAGCATTTGGCCCGGGATGGAGTAGTCACCGGAATAGTCGCCGTTGGTGCCAAGGCCGCCAAGGAAGGGTGCCGCGAAGATGCCGGTGAGCAGGGCGCCGAGTGTTCCACCGACGAAGTGGACGCCCACCACGTCGAGCGAGTCGTCATAGCCGAAGGCGTGTTTGAGGGTTGTGGCGCCGAAGTAGCAGGCAATGCCCGCCGCGCCGCCGATGGCGAGCGAACCCATGGGGCCGACCCATCCGGAAGCCGGGGTGATGGCGACCAGGCCGGCCACCGCGCCGGACGCGATGCCCAGCACGCTCGGCTTGCCGTTCTTGATCCACTCAATTCCCATCCAGGCCAGGGCCGCCGCCGCCGTCGCCACCTGGGTGACAAGCATGGCCATGCCGGCGCGGTTGTCGGCCGCCACCGCGCTGCCCGCGTTGAATCCGAACCAGCCGACCCAGAGCATGGCCGCGCCTGTTACTGTCATGGTCAGGTTGTGGGGGGGCATGGGGGTGTTCGGGTAGCCTTTGCGCTTTCCGAGCATGAGCGCGCAGACGAGCGCCGCGATGCCGGCGTTGATGTGGACGACCGTGCCGCCCGCGTAATCCAGGGCGCCCCAGGTGCTGCCGAGGAACGAGCCGTCGCCGCTCCACACCATGTGGCAGATGGGCGCGTACACGATGATCGACCACAGGGCCATGAAGATGAGCATGGCGCTGAATTTCATGCGTTCTGCGAAGGCGCCAATGATGAGGGCCGGGGTGATAATCGCAAAGGTCATCTGGTAGCAGAAGAACACCGACTCGGGAATGGCGTGGGTGTCCGCCGGGAGCAGGTAGCCGGCCAGACTGCCGACCGAAATGCCCGCACCGAAGAACTTGGCGAAGCCGCCAATGAACGAGTGGAGGTCGGTGGTTCCCTTTACCATGCCCGTCGTGTCAAACGAAAGGCTGTACAGGCCTATCAGCCACATCACCGTGATCATGCAGGTAATCGCGAAGCACTGCATGAGGATGGACAGCACATTCTTGGCGCGGACCAGGCCGCCGTAGAAGAGTGCGAGGCCGGGAATGGTCATAAACAACACCAGCGCCGTCGAGGTGAGCATCCAGGCCGTGTCGCCCGAATCGAGCACCGGCACGGGCTCTGCCGCGGCGGGGGCGGCGTCCTGCGCCCAGCACAGGCCGGCGGGTATCAGCACCATTGCAAGCAGCAGAAGTGTTTTGAACTTGCGCATTCGCGCGAATCGCGTCATCAGGGCATCCATTTGCGTTCTCCTTGTTTCAGGCAGCGGCGCTTTGCGCCGGTCCGTTTGTTGCGCTTGTTTGTTATTCAACCACGATGTCGCCTGTCTCGCCGGTGCGGATGCGCACCGCATCTTCGACATGCAGAACGAATATCTTGCCGTCGCCGATGCGTCCCGTGGCCGCGGCCTTGGTGATGGCATTGAGGACCACGGGCAGCTTGTCATCGGTGATGACCACCTCGATCTTCACCTTGGGAAGAAACTCCACGACATATTCCGCGCCGCGGTACATCTCCTTATGGCCCTTCTGGCGGCCAAAGCCCTTTACTTCGGTAACAGTCACTCCCGGAATACCCTCGCGGGCCAGAGCGTCCTTTACCTCTTCCAGTTTGAACGGTTTGATTATGGCTTCTATCTTTTTCAAGGTTCTTACCGTTGCCGGCTCCTTTCTGCGGTTGACCGCGATGCCTGCAGCACCCCGGCAGTTCCGAAAACACACGACATGGGAACCACCGCAGACTGCGATCGTTCTTGCACGTAGCGGGCAAGACCCGTGCCAACCCGGGGGGCAAGGTTGTGCGCGACCAGAACAGGACAGGTATGTTGTTCGCAAAGCGTCTAATGACAGACAGATAGAGAGAAGGCGGAATTCTATGCGCACGGTCTGCAAATCGGCTGGAGAAGCTTTTGTAACACGACCGTACCGTGTCTTGCACAGCGATAACCTACGCAAATGTAGGAATCATAAACGCGGTGCCGTTCCCGCATGGGAAGCGCTTCAGGAAGGAATACCAGCGCAACAGGTGCGGCCGCATGCGGGAACAAATATGGGGGCGCAAAACCGCTTTCTTTTCGATCTGCTATACTGCCCGCCTGTTGTATGATGCGGGTGCCGAAAGAAGTTGTCTGAACCGTCGGGATGACAAAAGGAAAGATTCGTGAAGAACACGCCGAGCCGCCGCGAATTTGTCAAGCAATCCCTGCTGGGTTCCGCAGTGCTGGGCGGGTCGGCGGGATATGGCCGCATGGCTCTTGCCGCCGATGAAACGGAGGCGCTGCCGGTGCCGCTGGAGTTTTCGGCCAACAAGGACGGGCTGGGCCGGGGAAAGATCGGCGATCTTTCCGTGAGCCGCATCCTGCTGGGCGGCAATCTGCTGACCCACTTTACGCACAGTCGCGACTTGAAGTACGTCTATGACCTGTGCGCGCACTACAACACCGACGAGAAGATAATGGACACCATGGCGCTGGCGGAGCAGAACGGTGTCAACACGCTGGTGATCCACACCAAGCCGGAGGCCATGGTGGTGCTGGCCCGCTATCGCAAGGAACGGGGCGGCAAGATACAGTGGATCATATGCCCCACCGCGCAGGTGGACAAGGATCCGGTGGGATACGCCACGGAGATTAAGCGGCTGCAGGACATGGGAACGGAGGCGGCCTATCTGTGGGGCGTGTCGGCCGACCGCCTGGTGGACGAAGGCAAAACAGACGCGATTGCCGAGGCGGTGGACATCGCCCACAGGCACGGCATGCTGTCCGGCGTGGGCGCGCACGATCTGCGGGTCATTCAGGCCTGCGAGGAACACAAAATTCCCGCGGACTTCTACATAAAGACTTTCCACCACCACAACTATCCCACCGCGCCGCGTCCGGACGAGATCAAAGGCATAACAGCGGAGGTGCCGGGATACTGGTGCAAGAATCCCCAGGAGGTCATCGACGTGATGGCCAAAGTGGAGAAGCCGTGGATCGCGTTCAAGGTGATGGCGGCCGGCGCCATTCCGCCGGAAGACGCATTTCAGTACGTGTTTGACAACGGCGCGGACTTCTCGCTCGCGGGCATGTTTGACTTTGAGATTGCCGAAGACGTGGCTATTGCCCGCAAGGTGCTGGCCAAGGCAAACCGCACCCGGCCCTGGCGGGCATAGCGAAGAGGATGAGGATGGGAAGTATGGGAGTGACGGGAGCAATGGGAACAATGTGACAGGATGGAACGGGACAAACGCCCCGGTCCCCCTTGGGGGGGCGGTGTGTTCCCATCACGCTCATGCCTTCCATACTTCCCATCCCGCCCCCCCCGCCATCATAGGAGTTTCCGCCATGCACAAACTGTTGCCCGCCCTGTCCGCGCTGTTGACACTCGCGGCCGTTTCGGCATTTGCCGCGGAGAAGACGCCGTTTCCGTTCTTTGCGTACTGCATGGACACCCACGACAGCGAGCACCGAACGCTTCCGGAGCAGGCTGCCATGCTCAAGGAACTGGGCTATGACGGGGCGGGGCATTTGTGGCTGGACAATCTGAAGGAACGGCTCGATACGCTGGATGCGGCCGGACTGAAGCTTTTCCAAATCAGCATCCGGGTGACCATCGCGCCCGGCAAGGAGTCCTATGACCGGCGGCTCAAGGACGTGATACCCCTGCTTGCGGGGCGTGATGTGCAGATCAACCTGCTGATGGAGGGCATGCCCCCCTCGGACCTCCAGGGGGACGAGAAGGCCGTGCCTGTTATCCGTGAGATAGCAGACGCTGCCCGCGACTCGGGCACCAAGATCGTGCTCTATCCCCACGCGGACATGTGGCTTGAAAAGGTGGGGGATGCCGTGCGGCTTGCCAAGAAAGCGGACCGTCGGAATGTCGGTGTCATGTTTAATCTGTGCCACTGGCTCAAGGTGGACAAAGAGGAGAACCTGAAGCCCGTCCTCACAAGCGCGATGCCGTACCTGTGGGCGGTGAGCATCAATGGAACGGATCACGCCGATGCCATCCGCGCCGGGACGGGCAATTGGCTGCAGCCACTGGACAAGGGTGAATATGACGTGTTCACCGTGCTGAAGACACTGAAGGATATTGGCTACAAGGGGCAGGTGGGGCTGCAGTGTTATGGTATTGAAGGCGACGCCCGCGACCATCTTGCGCGGTCCATGGCCGCGTGGAAGAAGATGATGGAGCGGCTGGGCATGTAGGACAGCCGCCCCCGGCTGTCATTGCGAAACGAATGCGCAAGGGACGACAGGCGGGGGCGCCTGTCCCACATTGTTGAGTGCGGCGGCCATGCCCCCGCTCCGCCGGGGCATGGCCGCGCGCTCGAAAAGAAGGGCCGCCTATTCCGCCAAATTCCACGCAGTGACGGACACTTTGGGCAAACCGCCTTCCAACGCATGGTTGGGCACGGCGGCCGTCAGGTCGCGGGTTTCTCCGGGGAGCAACGAAAAGTAATTGTCGCTCCAGAAAGTCGGCCCGGCCTCAAGGTCGGTGGCGCTGTTGCGCACGGCCAACTGCACCAGAAACGCGATGGTGTCGCCCGGATTGTGTACGGTGACGGCCAGATGTTTCTGGTCATCCTGAGAAGGCGTCGAGGCAATGGACATTTCCAGCCGCGAGGGCTTGAGTTGCTGCAGGTTGGTGAAGTTGGCCCGGCTCTTGGGCAGCGTGGCATAGACACCGCCCAATTCGTTGTCACGGCCGGGGATGTCCGGCGTCTTCGACAGCCAGTAGAAGTTGTCGGACAGGGCGTTGCCGTTGCTGTCGGACAGGTCCAGCCGCAGGAAGTAGGGGTCGGAGATTTCCGCCGGGACCTCGACGGGGAATGCTTTTTCGACGCCGTCTTCGCCGACGTTCACCGTTGTCCCTTTGGACCACACGTTCTTGCTGTCCATGTCGTAGACCGAGGCGCGAAGCGTGAGTCCGGCGAAGGGCTGACGCAGACTGTTGGTGACGTAGACAGTGTTGTCGTTGTAGGCGTAGAGCGCATGGACGGGCGTGCAGGCCTTCTTTGCGCCGTAATAGGCGGCCGTGCCGCGGAGATACCAGTCCACGTACTGCCAGGTCATCGCGGCGGGCCATGCGGCGTCGAATTTCCACGCGGTAATGCCGGTTGCGTCGTACTTGTTCTTTGCGTACGCTTCGAACATGCCGCGGGCGCTGCTGTAGTTCATGGCGCAGGCCTTGTTGCAGAAGTCGTCGAAGTTGGCGGCCGGGCCGTACTGCAGCTCCATGGATTTCATGACCGCGTCGAAGTATTCGGCGCCCTGCGTGACCGTGTGGAACGACCATGAATCGGTCTTCATGGCGGGCCAAAGCTGATCTTCGGGCATCATCTGGCGGATGCTGTCGCGCGCTGCCACGACGCCGCCGATGCCGCCGGACTGGGCAAATCCCCAGGCCGCGTCCTGTTTGCGCGCGGTGTGGTAGTAGTGGGCCGGGCTGGCATAGGTCCACAATTCGCGCGTGCCGGTGCGGGTGCCGCCGGTCTTGGCGCGGGTCATGATGTTGAAGGTGCCCGAATGGGGCTGATAGGTGCGGTCCACGCGGTATTTCTCAATGATGCCGCGGTAGGCCGCATCGAGTTTGTCGGTGGGGAAGGTTTCGTCGTGGGCGAGGAAATGGGCCAGGCAGGGATGGGTGCGCACGCGCAGCATCATATCGTCGGTGCAGGCGATGGCGAGGTCTTCGTCGAGG
>CAZOMH010000032.1:0-15691 GCA_964580415.1 uncultured Nitrospirales bacterium | reverse complement strand
CAACATCGTCTACTACAACAACGGCCGCCTGCTCGGCAGCGCGTGGAGCAACGGCAAGTATGCGATGGACAACAATGTGTACTGGGACACGTCGGGACAGGACCCGGTATTCGCCGGCAAGAGCTTTGACGAGTGGCAGGCTGCCGGATTTGACCAGCATTCGGTTGTGGCCGATCCGCTCTTTGTCGATCCCGAACACCGCGACTTCCGGCTCAAGCCCGAATCGCCCGCGCTCAAGCTGGGTTTCAAGCCCATCGATGTGAGCGAGGCGGGACTTTATGGTGACGCACCCTGGGTTGACAAACCCAAACAGGTGAAGCGCATTGCCGCTCCCATGCCCGAGCCCGTGAATCCGGTGAAAATATCGCTCAATTTCGACGATCTGGCCGATGATGCGCAATGTCCCGGCGCGCAAACCGCAGGCGAAACGGACAGCGCCCGCATCCGCGTGGCCGAATGCGCCGACCCCGGCCACGGCAAAGTGCTGCGTTTTACCGATGCGCCGGGGCTCAGCCACACGTACGACCCGCATCTTGTTTTCTCACCCGGCCTGCGCTCCGGGAAGACCACCGGCAGGTTTTCCGCCAGGCTTTCCCCCGGCGCATACCTCTATCACGAATGGCGCGACAGCAACAACCCCTACCGGATTGGTCCCGGCGTGTTCTTCCAGCCCGATGGAAAGATTACGGTGTCCGGCGGCCGCGAAGTGGGCGCGTGGAAACCGGGGGAATGGATGGACGTCGAGATTGTCTGCGGTCTGGGAAAGGCGGCTGACGGCCTGTGGAGTCTCGGAATTGTTCTGCCCGGCCGTGACCCCGTCAGGCTGGACGGTCTCGCCTGCGGCAATCCCGAGTTCCGGCGGCTTGACTGGTTCGGTTTCGTGTCCAATGCCAACGACACATCGGAAATCCTGCTGGACAACGTCGAACTGCGCCAGTAGAAAGACCCAGCCTGTGGAATGGCCGTACACGGCGGCGGACCCTCAGGTCCGCAACGTTTCGCCGGTCCCATGCCTCCCATAGGTCCCGTCCGGCACTACCGCCCTTCCTATGCCTCCTCCAGCACGTTGCGCACCGTTTCGCGCAGCGCCTTGATGGACAGGGGTTTCTGAAGGAAGTTGATGCCCTCATCCAGCACCCCGTGCTGCGACACCACCTGTTCCGGATACCCCGACATATAGATAACCTTGAGGTCCGGCCAGCGGCGCGACAACCGTTTGTGCAGTTCCCGCCCGTTCATGCCCGGCATCACCACGTCGGTCAGCAGCAAATCCACCGTGCATTCGCACTTGCTCATCAGCGCCACACATTCCTCGCCGTTCTTTGTCCGCAGCACCCGGTAAGACATCTTTTCAAGCGCCGCGCAGACCAGTTCGCGCACCGCGTCGTTGTCCTCCACCACCAGGACAATCTCCCCGCCCTCGCTATCCTTGGGGCGGGCGGCGGAATGCCGGTGTTCGGCGGCGTCCGACTCGGCCTTGCGGAAGAGCACTTCCGCCGTGGTGCCTTTTCCGGGGGTGCTGTTCAGCCGTATGTGCCCGCCGTGCTGGCGCACGATTCCGTAGACCGTGGCCAAGCCAAGGCCTGTTCCCTCGTCCTTGGTCGTGAAGAACGGTTCAAACGCCTTGGCCATGGTCTCCTGATCCATGCCAATACCCGTGTCAGAGACCGAGAAAAGCACGCCCGGTCCCAGGTGTGCGCCTGGATGCGTCTCTGCATAGGCCTTGTCCACGTCGATTTCCCGGACTTCGATGGTCAGGCACCCACCCTGCGGCATCGCGTCCTGCGCATTGACGCACAGGTTCATGAGTATCTGTTTCACCTGGTTGACGTCGGCCCGCACCGGGCATTTTCCAGGATCGGCATGCACCTCAATGGCGATATCTTCGCGTATGGTCCGGCGGATCACGTTCTGGAAGTCGCCCACAATTTCGCCCAGATCGACGGTCTTGATACTCAGGGTCTGGCGGCGGCCCACGGCCAGCAGTTGCTGTGTGAGGTGCTTGGCGTGTTCGGCAGAGTCGGCTATCTCCTTGAGGTCCTGGTGCCACGGATGTTCCGGCGGGGCCTCTTCAAGCAGCAGTTCGGCGAAACCCAGTATCGGCGTGAGCACGTTGTTGAAATCATGCGCCACACCGCCCGCCAGACGGCCGATGGATTCGAAATTCTGAATCCGCTGCAGCCGTTCTTCAACTTCCTTGCGCTGGGTCATGTCGCGGGCCAGCAGCAGAATCTCGCCTTCGGGAAGCGCCGACACGCTCAGGTCGATACGCGCCTTCTTCCCGCCTTTCCGCGGAATTTCCGCGTCGTATATGCGCGCGGTTTCGCCTTCAAGCGCGTGGGTCATTCCCTCGTGAACCTCGTCCAGCGCCGTTCCAAAAAGCTGCACCATGCTGGCGGAGGCCAGTTCCTCCCGTGTGTATCCGAAAAGATTGCACGCGCTCTGGTTGGACTCCAGGATGCTCCCGCTCTTCGGGTTGATCACGCATATGGCTTCCGAGGCGCTTTCAAACAGCGCCTGATAGCGCTTTTCCGACCGGCGGCTGGTCTCGTGCGCCTCCAGGAGTTTCTCGGTCTCGCGGCCAAGGCGCACCCGGCCCACGGCCATCTCAAAGAGCGCCGGATTCATAAAACAGACCCACCCGGCTACTGCGGTGTAAAGCGCCAGTTCCCCGGACTTGTCAAGAAAGGCGCCGTAAGCGGGAAAGAACGCCCCTCCCGTTTTCAACACCTCGGAAAGCAGCGCCGAGATGCATGCGCCGACCATTGCCCAACCCGCCAGGCGGTGGCCGCGATGCACCCGCAGCACAACGGTCAGGGCTGCCGCCAGAAAGCTCAAGGCGGACAAATGGCCCAGCACAGTCCGGGGCAGCCAGTCGTCCTTCACCACGCGCGTGCCTATCAGCGCAAAGAAACCCATGAAGGAAAGCGCGTAGACAACACGGCGCAAATTTATGAAATGCCGTTCCTCTCCGCTGGTGAGTTCCGGCCAATCGTGCGCGTTGCGCGTTCTTTCTCTTTCCATGGGCCGTTGTTCCCCGCTTGTCGGTTAAAACCGGGACAATTGTGAATGCCTCTGTGACCGTCAATGTGGCCCGGTTCCGCAGTGCTAATTATGAGACAAAATTGTTGTTGGGTCAATCCTTTCCTAAAATACGCCCCCGGATACGGTTCTTGGAGTAGTGTCCTGATCTTTCCCGGGGGGTATACGGGCTGGACCGCTACCGGGAAATACTGAATTGCGCACGGAGGCTGAATGGGCGCGTTGAGACGCGCGGTGCCGCTTCAGCCGGTTGTCTCCGGCGGGGCCTCCACGTATTTGCGGCCCGTGCGCAGGAAATTCTCATAAGCCGCAAGAACCGTTTCCACGTCCCCCTCGGTCTGCACTATCCGGTCCTCGATCCATACGGCGCGGTTGCAGAGTTCGCGTATAAGCGGGGCGCTGTGCGACACAAACACGATGGTCGTGTCATGGGAGCAGATGCGCTCCTTCATAACCTCCACCGATTTGCGCTGGAAATCGGCGTCACCCACGCCGATCACCTCGTCGATGAGCAGCACGTCCGGCTGAATCTGAAAAGCCACGGCAAATCCGAGCCGGGCCTTCATTCCCGAAGAATAAGAGGCAACCGGCTCGTCTATGAATTCCTCAAGTTCGGCGAAGCGGATGATATCGTCCATCTTCGCCGAGATTTCCTCCTTGGTCATTCCCTGGAACATGCCGCCCAGAATGGCATTTTCGCGGCCCGACAGATAGGGAAGGAATCCGAGGTTCATCGACAGCAGCGATGTGCTGACACCGTTGTTGACCAGCAGGCCGCAGTCGGGGCACATCACCCCGGCAAGCAGGCGCAGCAGCGTGCTTTTGCCAACGCCGTTCTTGCCGATAACCCCCAGCGAGTCGCCTTCGTAAAGATCAAAGGAAACGTCGCGCAGCGCCCAGAATTTGCGCCTGCTGAACAGGCTCTGGCGAAGCCAATAGCTGACGCCCACATGTTTGAGGCCGATAACCGGCTCTTTTGCGGCGCTCATCGGGCAATCCTTTTCGCAAACAGCGGGTCAAAACGCCCGATTAATATCCACCCGCCCGTTGCGGCCAGCACCGAGAGCAGGCCCAAACGCCCAGAGCCGTCCAGTTGGGCCACACGCCGTACATCAGCACATCGCGCATGCCCTCGACCACATGGATTGCGGGGTTTAACTTGAGCCAGGGCAGCACCGCCTCGGGAAGCCGTTTTACCGTGTAGAATATGCCCGAAAGATAGAACAGAATACGCAGCAACTGCGTGATCAGCTTGCCCACGTCCGGAACAAAGGTCACCACCACCGCCAGCGGCAGCGACATGGCCAGCACCAGCGCCAGTTCCACGGCCAGCACCAGCGGCGCAGCCAGCCAGGTCACCCCCGGACGGTATCCGTAAATCAGCAGCACCACGAGCAGCAGACCAAGGGAAAAGGCGAACTCCACCACACAGGTTCCCACGGCAATGAGGGGAAAGATGATCTTCCGGAACGCAACCTGCCGCACCATGCCGACATTTTGCAGTATCGAGTTGGACGCCCGGACAACCGTCGCTTCGATAAAACGCCACACGACCAGTCCGGTGAGCAGGAACGGGATAAAGTCCTTGGTTCCCATTTTCAGGAACACGCCAAAAACCAGATAGTAGATGACCATATTAATAAGCGGGTCGAGCACCCACCAGACAACACCCAGGTAGGTTCGCTCGGCCTCGGCCCGAAAATCAGCCCAAGCCTTGTGGACAATCAGGTTCTTATAATGTCTGAAACCCAGGCGAATCATCCCGGCCTCTCTTGGTGGCAGTGCGTTTTGGGGAATTGTAGAACACCCCGGGGATACGGCACAAACCGCCCATTTCCGCGGGGATTTCGCGCCGCTTCGTTGCAGCACAGCCATCCTTCCGGAAATACGCCCGCCACACAAACCGTAAGTTGTTCCAAATAAAGAAGATAGAACACAGAGGACGGCCAAAAAATTAGAGGTACTGGAAGGGCTTCGTACTTGAGACCTGTTCTGCCCATCCTGTCTGCCCCGGAAACGTTCGCTGGATGGGGAAAATGCCGCAAAGCGCCGCATGTACAGACCTTAATTCAGGAGGGGGTGTGACTTGACCCTGCGAGGGGTCGTGGTTCGTGTCCATTGGGTCCATATAGTTCACGGGGTCTGTGGATTGCAGACAGACAGCGCATTTGCCAATCAAAGGAATATGGCAACAGGGCCAAAACAAACGGGAAAACACCAGTGTCTGCGGCCATTCCCGGACTTGTAGACCGGTTTTGCCCGGCCCAAATACGGACTTTGCACCGGAGGTGGCACAAATTCATGTATTCATGGTAATATAGTCATGGCCCTGATTTGGGCCGTATGAACGAGGCAAAGATGGTGGTGACAGTGCAACAAACGCAGGACAACAGGGTTGAAGCGGAACTAATCGTGGCCTCTGGCGCGGTTCGAAATGTGTTTCTGAATGCTGACGTTTGCGGCAAAAAAAGGGTTGACACCGAACCGTCGCTGGTATATCATATTGGTTATTGAGTCATACACAGGTTGTATCGACGGTTGTTCTGGACGATGTGACTTGTGTGCGGTTCGACGCACTTACAAATGCGTGAGGCTGACAAAGTTTGGGTGTGTGAGACTGAACCAGTTGTGAAACAAGGAGGACGTAAGACTATGAAGAAAGCACTTATCGGAATCAGCATGCTCGCGATGGCATGCCTCATTTGCGGACCGGCCTTTGCTGGCGACGTTCCGCATCAACCAGTGACCACGTGTCCGAATGGAGCATCGGCACTGACCACGCCCTATGGTGCCGACGCCACGGCGACCGTTGCCGGCTCCATCCCCATCTTCTCGCTGTTGCCGAATCTGGACAACCCGGTAACGAGTTGGCCCACGCCAGGCAACTGGGACTTCTGCGCGGCTTTTGACACCGTGGCGTGCTCGCTCGGTGCCCTGTCGTCGTTCTCGACGGACATTATAGCCTACCAGTCCCTGTTCTTCTGCAGCACCGACATTAACGGCCCGATCAATACCGGCGGCAGCGGTTTGCCCGTCACCGGCAACGGCATCCCCGACGGCAACTTCGAGCTGGGTCTGCTGGCGGCCATCATGAACAACACGCAGAACGCAAACTGCGCCGCTATTACGGATGCGTACAAGGCCAATTTCAACTTCTTCAAAGTTCAGATCACCACGGCCCTTGCCAATGTCCCGCTCAAGGGCGACCTTCGTCCACTGGTGCCCTCACTGGCTCCCTATCTGGCCAACGGTCTGACCACTATTCTTGCCGCTTTTGCGACCGAAGGCGATGCGACTACCGTTGCCGCGCTTGACGAGCTGATCAATCAGTTGGGTGCGATTGGCCTGACCCCGCCGGCGGGCGGCGTTGCCGGTAACACCACCGGTTTCCCGACCATCCTCGGCCCCAGCGGGGACGCGGACGGCGACACCTACACCAACCGTGCTGAATACAATTATTTCAAGTCCCAGGGTTCAGCCGTGACGATCGCCGCCGAACTCGATCCTGCCATCACGCCTCCGCCGAACACAGCGAAGGTTCTCATCGGCGGTGCCGGCACGGGCACCTTCCAGGAAGGCGACAACATCGAGCTTACGGCTGTTGTGCTGAACTGCGAAGCCGCCGACTATCAGTGGTCCAAGAATGGTTCGCCCATTGCGAGCGCAAGTGCTTCTTCGCTCAGCTTCACCGGTGCGACGATTGCCGATTCCGGCAAGTATGCCTGCCGCATCAATACGGTTGAAAAGGGTGACAAAGAAATCATTGACTCCAACACGGTTACCATCAAGGTTGTGCCGTTCGGAAGTCTGCCGGTCGCTACCGGCCTTGGCCTTGCCCTTCTCGCTGGCGCGTGCGCGCTCGGTGGTGTGGGCAGCATCCGCCGCCGCAAGTAAGTATCTGACTGACTGTTGATTTCAGCCGCCGACCGGGTAGCCGGTCGGCGGCTTGCTTTATACCCGGCGGGCCGTCAGAGCTCTGCCCCCTGGATGTGTGCTTTCAAAGGGTTCCTGCCCTTCCAAGACACGGGGGACATGCGTCGGCTGGGGATCTATTTCACCACAAACAAAGCGCGCACCCGTCCCAGTCCCCTATCAAGGATGGGGAGGACAGAAGTCCAGCGAACTCGGTTTTGGGTCCATTTTTGGGGTCTTCCAAAGTCGATCCGACAGTCGCTCGTCGATTGTGGGGCATTCTCGAAAGCGGTGCTTTCGTGCCGCCCAACTTCTGTCCCCATTGAGGGGGGGCGACCCGAAGGCCGGGAGGTGTCGTCCCAAATCCCCCATTGAGGATGGCAGGGACAAAAGTCGGTTTGGGGATGCATTCCGCCAAAACCTGAGACCATGAACCTGTCCCAAGTCCCCCATCGAGGACGGCAAGGACAAAAGTCGGCTGCAAGATGCATTTCACGACCTGACCACACGCCTGCCCCAAGTCCCCCATTGAGGGGGGGTGGCCCGAAGGGCCGGGGGGTGTTGATCTGCGCATCATAGGCCAATCTATCCTTCCGTCCTCCCTGTCTTCCAACGGACTGTCGCAGTCTCCTTTCCCGGCGTACGACCGCTTGCACCGTTGGCCGCGGAGAGGCCATACTGAAGCAATGCGTTACAGCGTCATACTCCGCGTGTTTGCATGCATGGTCTATCTCGGCATTCTTGGTGCCGCAGTCAGTGCCGTACTGGCCAGGGTCACTGCTTTTGAGGGGCGCGTGGTCTTGGCAAAAGAACGAACCGAGTCGTTGGCGCTCCGGCCCGTCACCGGGGAACTGTCCTTTTCCATGAGCCGCAACATGCCGATTGACGTGCTGCCCCTCGACAATCCCCAGGCGGTGCGCGCCATGCTTGACGGCAGGAAGAACTACGACGGAATGGCCCTGGGACTCAGGCTTCGCCTTAACGGGATCAGCGTGCTTGCCCCCATGAGCGAGCGGGACGTCATTGAAGTGTCCGCTGCAGGATCAACCACGACCGTGGACGCGCGCGCCGGCGCCGAAATTCCCGTGCCTTCCGCAGCCGAATCCTGCGTGGTCCGTTCTGTTGAACCGTGGGCGGGGCTCGTGCGCGACGGTTCGGGCCGCCGTATGGCCGCTTTCTCTTTTCAGCGCGGGGGGCAGGGGGAATGGATACAGGGGTTGTTTGCCGAAGCAGGCCAATGGACAATTCTGCCTCCCGAAATGGCCCTGCGCCTGGATTGGGCTGACAACGAAGATGCCGCCAAAGCCGGTCTTCCGGCGACCCGGCCCGGCTTGGACGCGGCCCGCTGGTCTGTTGCCGAGAAGGGGCTTGTCCATTGGTTTGAGACCCTGGTTCCCGGTGCCGGAGAAACACTCTCAGACGGGACGGAGTATGTTTTGCTGGCCGCAAAGACCGAGGCAGGGGCGGTGCCGGCCATCACAGTGGGTATACGAAAGGCGGGTAAGGCACGGCGCCTGGAAATACCCGCCAACGCGCCGCAGCCGCTTGAAGGGGTGCGGTTTGATTATCCCGGCGCCATGCCCGTCCTTGTCGTGGCGCGTGCCTGGCGCGACGGGGCGGCATGGGTCGAGTCCTTCGGACGCGACCAACGTTTCGGGCCGTCGCGCATGGAAGAGGGTACGGAATGGGAAGCCGCTCCCGGGCTGCAATTCCGCATGGACCAGACGATGGAGCAGGGGTTGCCCGTCGGGTTGCGGGGGGCACCGGTCTGGATGGCCGCGTTGTCCATGGGAAACGGGGAAGTTCTCCGCCTGCGGGAAGGTTTGGCCGTACGGCGTGACGAAACGTCATTTCGTTACAGGCGGCTGCCCGCACCGCCGTCCGTCCGCTACACCTTTCAGGCACTCTCTCTGACGGGCAAACCCATTGAAACCTTCACAATAGGGCCCGGTGAAAAGCACCGGGTCCAAGAATGGGTCTTTTCCCAAGCCGACGATAATCTCGGCGCGGAGAAATTCGCAGTCCTCCAGGCAAAGCGCCTTCCCGCATCCCTTTATGGACATCTCGGGCTCTTCTTAATCGCAGTGGGGGCGGTCGGATGGGTGTTGACCCGGGTTCGCCTGCGTCGCCGCGGTCCGGAGGAGTCATGGGCGGAGGAAACACAAGTCCCGGCCATTCCGGAGGGGGAGCCTCTGGGCGGGACCGAAGGACACGACGAAACGCCCGATCCCAGACCCGGCGCTGATGATTTTTGACGGGACTGGACAAATGCGTTCAGGTGCGCTAGAATATACTCTTGACAAAAGCCCCGCAGGTTGTGCTTGGACAGGCGCGCCGCGCGGGATGGATTCTTGGATTTTGCCCAAGACAGAGAGGGATAGAGTATGAAGACTAGGTGGTTTGCCGCAATTCTGCTGCTGGCGGTGGTCTGCACAGGCGCTGCAAGTGCCGTTCCGCCAGCGTATAACGGTCCGCTCGGAAATGCCGAAGAACCGGCGTTGCGTCCCGTCAAATGGACATGGCTGGGTGTCAAGTCGCTTGTGCAGTCCACGAAAGACGGTCTCGCCTCCGGCGTGGAAAAGGACCCCGCTTCCATGGCCGGGGAGGGTGCCCTGGGTGCCGCAAAGGGGAGTGGCAGTCTGGCCACCCACGTGGGCAAAGGTATTGTGGGTGCTCCCTTGCCGCCCAAACAGGATGCCAAGTCGCTGTCCTATGAACAGGCCGCCATGGTCATCATTAACAACGAGACAGACAAGGGCAAGACGGAACCGCAGCAAAGCGAACCGTCGGCGGACAGCGGACAGCCCGATCCCGCCGCCAAGCTCCGCGCCCCCGCCCCTTCAACGGTGCTTCCGGCAGCCGAGCCCGCCACCGCCGCAAAGCCGGTGGTCGTGCCGGAATCGGATGTTGAAAAGGCCCAGCGCAAGTATGTGCCGGTGCAGACCAGCTACAGGTCAAACCGCCGCACGGACGGTACGGGAAATCTGCTGAACCTCGCAAAGTAGCGCTTTTCTGAAAAAGGCAACAATTGCGGCGCGCCGGCTCAAGAGTCGGCGCGCTGCTTTTCTTGCGGCGCCATGCCGGCTGGCCGTGCCGCGCCTGCCTTGCCTTTCGCATCCATTGCCCGCCGTATCTCGTCCACGAGATCCTTCACGGTGACAGGTTTCACGAGCACACTCACAATTCCCGACTCGCGCCACTGAGCGGAGGGCATTTGATCGCTGTAACCGGTAAAGAGGATGACCGGAAGACCGGGTTGGCGGCGCGTGAGTTCGGCGGCCAAATCGGTGCCGGGCATGCCCGGCATGATTTGGTCCGTGATGACAACGTCAAAACGTTTTACTGTCCGGTCAAACGTGTCCAGGGCTTCCTGCGCGTTCTTGCAGAGAACCACAGTGAACCCCAGCCGCGGCAGTGCGATATTGGCAAAACGCAGCACCGCCTCGTCGTCATCGACAAAAAGGATTCGCTCGTGGCCTCCGGCAAGATGCCCCATCCGTGACTGTTCCTCGACCACCACGCCGCTGACGCGCGGCAGGTAGGCGTGAAAAGTGGCGCCCATTCCGGTGCGGCTTTCCGCCATGACCGCGCCGCCGTGGTCCGTGATAATTCCATGCACAACGGCCAGTCCCATGCCCGTGCCCTCGCCCGGACCCTTGGTCGTGAAAAAGGGATCGAACACCCGTGCGAGCACGGACGGCGACATGCCGTGTCCCGTATCGCTCACGGACACCCGGACGTAGGGTCCCACGTGCAGCCTGGGATGCGTTGCGGCCCGCCGCGCGTCCACCTCGGCATCGCTTACCCGGACCTCGAGTTTGCCGCCCCGCTTCTTCATGGCATGGGCCGCGTTGGTGCAAAAATTCATGATGACCTGGTGCATCTGCGCCGCGTTCGCCACGGCCGCGCCCGAATTCGTGTCAACGCTGTCCGTAATCTCAATGTTGGACGGAAGCGTTGCGCGAAGCAGTTTGATGGCTTCGCGCGCAATGATGTGCAGGTGCATCGGGGCGCGGTCCCTGCCCGACTGCCTGCTGAACACCAGAATTTGTTTCACCAGTTCCTTGGCCCGGTGGGCGGCCTGCAGCGCCTCCACCAGGTCGCCTCTGGGCCGGGACTTGGCCGGCAGGTCCCGGATTGCAAGATCAGTCAGGCCGATGATGCCGGCAAGAATGTTGTTGAAATCATGCGCAATGCCGCCGGCAAGCACGCCGAGACTTTCGAGGCGCTGCGAATGCTGCATCTCGTGCTCCAGCCGCCGCCGCTCCTCTTCGAGCCGGATGCGCGCCGTGACATCCTTCATTGCGCCGATCACGCGGACGGACCGTCCGTTCTCGCCCGGCAGGGCAACGCCGGTGTCCTCGATGCAGCGTTCCTCGCCCGACTTGTGCAGGACACGGTATTCCATCTGGTATTTGCCCACCGTTTCCAGCGCCTCCGACAACCGGGCCAGCACCCGTTGCCGGTCTTCTGAATGTATCTGCCGCTGCCAGCGCCGCCAGCCGACGGCCCGCATTTCCGCGGGCGTGTAGCCCGTCACCTGGGTCACCGCCCCGCCCCATGCGATCTTTCCGGTCATGATGTTGCAGTCGTAGATCAACTGGCCCGTTTCAGACAGGAAGTGGTACTCCCGGTCCGGGGGCACGGCCTCCGCGGCATACCGCGCCACCGCCACAACCGCGCGGCCCCCCTCCGTGTCCACAACGCCCGCGGTGATGTCCACGGGAACCTGCCTGCCGTCTTTGCCCAGCATCATCGTCTCGAAAGCAATTTGCCGGTGTTCGAGAAGGCTCTCAAGGCGGCCCTGGATGCCGTGCATCCGGTCCGGCGGGGAAAGCTCCGGCAAGGTGAGCCGGAAGGCCTCTTCGCGGCTGTAGCCCAGCCAGCGGCACGCGGTGTCATTGATTTCCAGCACCCGGCCCGCACCGCCGCCGTCATCGATTTTAAACACGATGACGGCTTCGCTGCTCGCGCCGAAGACAAACTGGTAGCGCTGGTTCGTTTCGTGCAGTTCCCGGGCCCGTTCCTGCGCCACCTCGACCAGCCGTCGGTTCACCGCGCGCAGTTCGTTTTCAGCGCGTTTGATGCGCAGCATCACCCGGATTTTGGCCGTCAGTTCGGCCGGTTCCGGGGAACGCGCCAGCAGATCGTCCGCCCCCGCTTCCAGCCCCGCCACACGAATGCGCGCGTCCGTGTTCTCGTCGGTGGTGAGCAAAATGGGGAAATAGTCCGTGCGGGGATCCGCCTTGAACCTGCGGCACAGATCGATGCCGCTGATTTCCGCCATGTTCAGATCGATGACGGCGCAGTCCACGCCCCCGCCCGCCGCAAGCACAAAGGCCTTCTCCGGCGACGGGGTCGCAAGCACGCGGCATCCGGGCATTTCCGCGTGCAGCACCGCCGCCAGCGCGTCCAGGTTCGCGCGTTTGTCGTCCACCAGCAGCAGCGCGGGCAGCAGCCGTTCTTTCCGACGGTCCATAGACATGGCGGTGCTCCGAAAAGACGGTCCCATTATACCCCCGTCCCGCCCTCTTGAGGTATCATAAACACCGTGTCACCGGGACAGTGCGGTCCTGGAAACGCCGGAGTATTGCACGCATGCAGTTCATAACCACCCATATCGACGGACTGATTATTGTTGAACCCGATGTGTACCGCGATGCGCGCGGATTCTTTCTGGAAACCTACCACGCCGAAAAGTACCGCCGCGGCGGTATCGGCGCGGTGTTTGTCCAGGACAACCAGTCCAAGTCCGCCAAGAACACCCTGCGCGGACTCCACGGCCAAAGGCTGCATCCCCAGGGCAAACTAATCCGCGTGATTGAGGGGGAGATATGCGACGTGGCCGTGGACCTGCGCCGCAATTCCCCCACCTTCGGACGCCACGAGATGGTCACGCTTTCAGCGGACAATTTTCGCCAGCTCTTCATTCCACCCGGATTCGCCCACGGCTTTTGCGTGCTCAGCGACACCGCGCAGATCGAATACAAATGCACCGACATTTACCGTCCCGATGACGAGTTTGCCGTCGCATGGAACGATCCCGGACTGGCCATCTCTTGGCCCGTGTCCGAACCGCTGTTGTCCGAGCGCGACCGAAATGCGCCGCTGCTGGGGAAACAGGAACACCCATAGGTGGTTCCTCCGGTATTGGCATGGTGGATTATCTGTATCTGCTTTATGCTCCCGATGGCAAGTCGCGTGCCCGTCACCCCGCTGTTGTGGCGTGGTCTCCCGACCGCGCCGCTCCTCCGACCGCAGGTCTCCTCTTCACCGCCCGAACTGTGGCGTGGTTTCCTGACCATGCCACAAAGCCCGGCCGGTGTAACGCCTGAAGGCATCAAGAGACTGCCTCTATCCCGGCGCATTCTAATTAAGCGAAAACACGCGTCTGCCACAGCAAGTGTCACTGTGCGATAGACGAAGCACAAGGCTGGCGGGATGGTGGCGATGCGTTCTGCGGGCGTGTGCCGCCTGTCATCCCAGATCGCGCCTATCTCAGGCCGACAGCCGGGGGCGGCTGTCCTACATTTCCGAGACGCTTTCTTTATCGAATCGCCGCCAACGGCGGTCCGGGGCTCAGGTGCTCTTGATGTCGAATTGGGGCAGGTCCTTCACCTGTTCTTCCGGGGCGCGCATCGGGTTGTCTTGTTCCACAAGCCATTGCAGTGCGTCGCGCAGCACGATCTTCGTCTTTTCAAGGTCAATGCCCACGTGATCCGACTCGTACCAGGTGATCTTCTTGGGTTCTTTGGCCTTGTCCTGCAAGGCCTTTCCGGAGGGCGCGGGCACCAGCACGTCATACTTGCCGTTCTGGAAATACACCGGCGTCGGGGAGATGTTGTCCACATAGTGGATCGGATCCGCCACACCCATCAAGTAGCGCACAAAGGGTGTGGCGCACCAGATGACCGCACCGGCGATTCTGTCCTGCATGGGTGTGAGTTTCGGAAGGGGCGGTTTTTCGGGATCCACTTTGTTCCCATCCACCCAGCCCAATCTCGCGGCGATTCCAAGGCGCGTCGCCGTTGAATTGATGAGTTTGCCCATGTCCCCGCCGCCGTAGACCAGCACACCGCCCCGGATGCGCTTGGCCGCCGACTCCTGGGCCATCACGGTGCTGCCTGTGATCGCGCCGTAACTGGCGCCGACGAGATAAATGCGCTGCGGATCAATGTCCGGCCGCGTTGCCAGATAGCCGATCAGCCGCCGCGTTTCATTGATGGTCTTTGCAGGGCGCTGCAAGAAAGCGCGAAAGGTTGCCATGCCCGAACTGTCCTTGGGCAGTTTGCGCTCGCCCTGCATGTACTGGTCCATGCTGACCAGCGCAAAACCGGTCCGGTTGAACGGCGCGGTGATCTCTTTCAGGAAATTCTTGTTCTGGCCGATGCCGTGCAGAAAGATGATCGCGGGCACCGGCTTGCTGTGTTTCAGCGGCATGCTGATGAAGGTCGGCACCTTCTCGGCCTGGTAACCGTCGAAGGTGAACTTCGTGATTTCGTATCCCAGTTCGGGCGTCTCGGGATTCACCGCCTGTGTTTCGATCACCTGAATGTTGTAAGGGGCCTTCGGATCATAATTTCCGAAATAATTGTTGTCGCTGTGTGCCTTGTACACCATGGCCGCCACGACCAGCGCCAGCAAAGCGCCTCCCGCGATTTTAAGCGCCTTCTTGAACATGGGAATGCTTCTCCAAAGGACCGGGGTTATGGACGGCAGAGGCTTGCCGGCAACGAACGCACACATGCGCCGAACCGGCCCATGATAACCGGACCAGCCGTGTCAGCGTCAAGTTTCACCGGTTCCGGGGATTTCGGGTCTTGCCGGGATTGTACGGGGTCTGCCCGTATGTTATGATTGCCGAAGGTGAAGTATTTCCACTCAAAACCGCACATAGAGGCCGATTAACGCTAATTATATGAACAGTTTACTCAAAGGCGCATCGCTCTGGATAGTCCTGCTGATCATCGTGATCCTGGCACTGCTCAATCTTACCAAAATCCAGCAGGAGAAAAAGGTGCTGGGCGAGCCGGACTTTGTTGCCCAGCTCGCGGCCAACAATATCGACTCCGTGGTCATCAAGGAGGTGGGCAACAATCTCCTGCAGGTGCATGCCAAGTTCAAGGATAAGTCGAAGGTGGACGGCCGCGAAGTGATCGACTTCAAGACGGACAAGTTCAAGGACGACTGGAAGCAGGAGCTTGAAACCAACAAGGCACCCTGGCGTTATGATGTGGACAACGCCCTCTGGACGGGGCTGCTGTTCAACGTTCTGCCGCTGGTGCTCATCTTTGGCCTGTTTTGGTTCTTTATGTTCCGCCAGATGCAGGGCGGCAGCAACAAGGCCATGTCCTTCGGCAAGAGCCGCGCGCGGCTCGCCAACCAGGGGGACAAGACGGTCACGTTCAACGATGTGGCCGGTGTGGACGAGGCCAAGGAGGAACTTCAGGAGATTATCGAGTTTCTGAAGGACCCCAAACGCTTCACCCATCTGGGCGGAAAAATCCCGCGCGGCGTGCTGCTGGTGGGTTCGCCCGGTTCGGGCAAGACCCTCCTCGCCCGCGCCGTGGCCGGCGAGGCCAACGTTCCCTTCTTCAGCATCAGCGGTTCCGACTTCGTGGAAATGTTTGTCGGCGTCGGCGCAAGCCGCGTGCGCGACCTGTTCGAGCAGGGCCGCAAGAACGCCCCCTGCATCATCTTTATCGACGAAATTGACGCGGTGGGCCGCCAGCGCGGC
>CAZOMH010000031.1:0-16139 GCA_964580415.1 uncultured Nitrospirales bacterium | reverse complement strand
CCAACCCGAAGGGGGCTTCCACGGACCGTGTGTCGTAGGAAATCAGCTCGTTGCCGATCTGCACCTCGTTGCCGTCGCCCTCATACCCCCCGTCCTCGGCGGGAAAAGTGGTGGGGGCTGCTTCCAGTGCAATGGCCAACGTCTTGTCATCCATGTCCGCGGCCAGCGTTCCCGTGGCGTTTCGGACCAGCCGCGGATCAGGAACGGGGGCCAGGTACGGATCGGGCGGATAGATGGAGGGGCCGAGGAAATGCAGTCCCGCGTGAAAGCCTTCCTGTTTGAATCGCTGAAAAGTGCGCGCCAGCGCGTCGAGACCGCCGGGGAAATTGTCCGTGTTGACCTCATAGTGGCCCGTGGCGGCCGCCCAGGATTCCTGTCCCATCACGATCATGTCGAATCCGCCGCGGCGCGCCAGTGCCAGCACCGAATCGAACTGCGATTCCTTGAAACTCGTGATGAAAAGGTAAGAATGCCTGATCCAGGGGGATTGTTTGTTCCACACGCCGCCCGGCTTGGGGCTGGGCAGCCCCGCGGCTTCCTCAAAGTGCCGCATGGTTTCCATGAACGTTTCGCGCGGGCCTGCGATCAGGCCGAAACGCGCGGGCTGCAACCCGTGGAGCTGCACGGTTTCGACATTCAGGGTGGTTGTCGGGCCGGACCAGTAGGCCGATGCCGGTTCGAAATCCTCAAGCGGAACAATCTCTTCCCTGCCGTCCCGTTCGAGGACGGCCTCGACCTGGTCAACAAGGCATGTGACCGTCCGGCCGGCAGGGAGACCGTTGTAGTAGATGTTCAGCGCGGCGGTATGGTCCGGGCGGAGCGTGTCATAGCCGCTCTCGGCAACCGTCACCTGCTGCCAGCCCTCGAAGGTGATGGGGATGTACGTGTCCCGGCACCCTCCGAAACCGTCGCACAATTGAATCTTGAGCAGTTCGCCCTTGCCGTCTCCGTTGACCCATGCGCGTACGGCTTTGAGTCCCGTGAGGTCCGCGGACTGCCGCAGCGGGTAGTCCGTCACGGACCACCCGCCGTCCCGGGCGTCGCAGGTTGCCGTGAACCGCGCGGCACCCGTTCCGGCCTTCGCCCGGTCCGTGCGCACCAGTTCGTGCGTGCAGCCTGCCCGGTCCCCCTCATGGCGGCCGGTCGAGTCCGTAAATGCGTGGACGTTGGGTTCCGCGGCGGACAATGCCGCAATGTGCGAGGCCGTGCCCCCCGCATTGAGCGTTCCCATAATCTCGGCCCCCTGCGGCAGGGCCACCGAGAACAACCGCAACCGTTCGGTCTGTTGCGCCGACTCAAACCGGACCAGGTCAAACACGGCGAAGCCGTCACCGGTCTGAACGGTGAATTCGCACAGGCCACCACCGGCGAACCGCGCCGTCAGGCGGTCTTCGTTCACGCACACCGACTCCGGAAACAGGGTCTCCCCGCCCCGTTCCAGCTGAAAAAGGGGCTGCGCGGTCATGGGCCAGGGGACGGGATCGCCGTTCATTTGAAGACAGGCGCAGCCCTTTGCGTCAATGTTCAGCCGGGCTGCCTGCAAATCAAAACTCATGTCGGCCGCCGTGGCCGACAACACCAACGCCATAATGGTTGCCGTCATGGGGAGAACCTCCCCTTCAAGCATAATGCCGGGGGCCCCACGACAGCAACAATTCTTGCGGCAACAGTTCCCTGCGGGAAACCAGTCCGGCGGCGGCTGTTTCCGCAGTTGGATGAAAGAGTGCGGCCCACTGATCAAGGCCGGGGCGGGACGGCTCAAGCCAACAATTCCACCTTCGCCGCGCCCCGCCGTGCGGACGTGGAGCCTGGTCCCCGGGCGGACCACGCCGTCGCACGGGGGAACAATGGCCTCCCTGGCATTCGCGCATTTGCGGCAGGGCGGGCGGAAAGGCCATCATAACCGACACTGAACCCGAAAAGCCGCTGCCGCCGGTGGAAGAGCAACGGAGCGAAACCGGTGTCCGGGCGGCATTACGCTGAATGAATACCACAAGAAGGAGCGAGACAACATGAACAAGGCGATGATTTGCTGCATGCTTGGACTGTCCCTGGCGGGCATGGCGTTTGTTGCCGGTGCCGCCGACCCGTTGAAGCATCCCGAGTCCACGAAAGACTGGGAAGACATGTTTGCGCCCGATCTGTCCAACGCGACCTATCCGGCCGGTATCTGGAGCTTCAAGGACGGTGAACTTACCGCGACTGAAGACCAGGCTATCTGGACCAAGGCGGACTACGAGAACTGCATCATCGATCTTGAATTCAAGTGCGCGCCCGCCGCGAACAGCGGCGTGTTCCTGTTTTGCAGTGATATGGACAAGTGGGTGTCGAGCTGCATTGAGGTGCAGATACTGGATGACTATGCGGACAAGTGGGCCAAGGTCGATCCGACCTGGAAATGCGGCGGTATCTTTGGCCGTCTGGCGCCGGCGAAACAGGCTGTAAAGAAGGCGGGAGAATGGAACCACTATACCATCCGGTGCCTGGGCAGGCAGGTCGATGTCGTGCTCAACGGGGAGAACGTCGCTTCGATGGACATGACCAAGTGGACCTCCGCCACGACGAACCCGGACGGCTCAAAAGCCCCCGAGTGGCTGGGTGGGCCGCTCAGCAGCATGGTGACGAAGGGCAAGATTGGACTGCAGGGCAAACATGCCGGCGCGCCCATATGGTTCCGCAATATGAAGATAAAACGGCTCTAACCCAATTCTGTTTGGGCGCAAACCTTTCTTGAAGGGTCGTAAGAATGAAGAAAACAAGCGTCTGCATTTTCGCTTTGGCCGCGCTGGCGGCCCTCTTTGCCGCGGCGGCCACAACGGCCGGGGAACGCGTTTCCCTGTTCAACGGGAAAGACCTTAGCGGCTGGACCGTGCTCAAATGCGAGGCGAAGGTTGACGACGGAGACATCCTTCTCCAGGGCGGCAACGGACTGGTGCAAACGGAAAAGAAGTACACCGATTTCGTGCTTGAGTTCGATTGGAAAGCGCTCGCCGAGGACAACTGGGACAGCGGTGTCTACTTTCGCTACGACACCGTGCCGCCGAAACGCCCCTGGCCCGACAAGTACCAGGCCAATCTCCGCAAGGGTCTGGAGGGCAACGTCGAGGGGCTCAGCGGCGCCGTGAGCGCGGGGCTGGTCAAGGCGCGCGAGTGGAACAGCTTCAAACTGACCGTCAAAGGCGACAAGGCCGAACTGGAGATTAACGGCAAGCCGGCCTGGAAAGGCGCGGGGCTTGACGGTCCCGGGAGCGGATACATCGCCCTTCAGGCGGAAGTGCCCAACGGCGGCCGGCACCGGTTCAAGAACATCTACATAACGGAGCTGAAGAGCGGCGGGTGACGGCCGTCGGCGAAGGTTAAGGCTCTCCATCCGGCAACACTCCGGCAAAGCGGCATGCGGCGGCCGGCCCGCATGCCGCATGGGATTGATCCCGTGCCGGTGGTTGCCGGATGATCAGCCGTGATGCGCAACGGTGCGGCCCGGATCGCAGGAGTCTTTGAACCAATGAAACGCTTCGCAATATCACACAGACACCTTCCCATGGCGCTGATCCTGCTCCTGTGCGCCGTGGCAGGCACGGCGCAGGAGCCGGCGGCGCCGCCCGCACCTGCTCCGGCCGCCGCGCCTGCCGCGCAGGCGGCGGCTCCCGTCCCTGCGCCCGGTTCCGCGACAAAGACCGCGCCGCCGCCGCCCCCCGCCGCGAAGGCTCCCGAGTCTTCAACCGCGCCCGCCTCGGCGTCTCCCGCCACGGACGAACAAAAGGCGGCCGCCGAACAGGAAACGACCGAGGCCGAACTGACCACCCGGCTGGCTGAGGTGGAAACGTCTGTCAGCGACAACCTCCGGATAGAATCGGGCGCCGGGGCGCCCCCGGCCGATGTCACACTGGAGGATGTGCAGGGCCGCACCGCGGCGCTGCGGACCCTGCAAATGGCGCTGCAGCAGCGTTTGTCCGGCCTGCGCGATCTCAAGGCGGCGCGCGAACTGCTGGCCGCGTCGGAAAAGGCGCGTGACACATTCAAGGGACTGGATGACCCGCCGCCCTATACCATGGCCTATGTCGATCAACTTCTGGACAGCGTGAACGCCTGCCAGATGGATTTGGAAACGGAAAAACTGGCCGCGGAGAATGTGCGCCACCTGGGGGACATGGTGCAGGGGGACGCCACTTCGTCCAAGACGGCGCTGAACCAGGCCATGGACGCCGTGGGCGCCGCGGCCGACGATGCCGCAAAGAACCGCGCCAACTGGGCCGCTGAAACGGCGCGCATTGCATGGCGCGCTTCGGACACACAGGTCGCCATGTCCCTCAAAGCGCAGGAACGGATGCAGGCGAGGGTGCGCAGGCTGGAAACCGATCTCGATCTCGCGAAACGCAAAGCCGCCGCCGCCCGCGCCCAACTGGTCTTCAAAGAAAGCGAACTCAAGGAACTTGTTTCCAGCCAGGACGAGGCTGTCGCCGGTGTCGGGCGTGAAATTCAGACGGCCCAGCGGGAACTGGTCCGCCGCGCGGCCCAACTGGCCGATTTTGAACGCCGCGCGGAAACCGCCACCGACCCGCAGGTTGCCGAAAAGGCGCGCGCCGATGTTGATGCGGCGAAGGACCGGGTTGAATCCCTTCGTTCGGTGGTCTCCGCGCTGGAAAACATACAGCGCTGCGAGGAAGGGGAAAAGACCATATACGAGGCGCGGTTCAAAATCGCCCAGGGCGGCATACCCGCCGGAGATTCCTCCCTTTCCGACACGGCAAAACGCCTGCAGACGGCTCTGGGCACACTGAACGGCATCCGCCGTGTTTCGGAGCAGCGGGGGCTGGTGCTGCGCACCCAAATCGCCGCCCAGGAAAAGCAGATGGATGCACTGGCCGCGGGCGATGCGGCGCGGGCCGCGGCGCAAAAACGCCAGGACGCGCTTCGCGAGCGCGGAGCCGTCAACGACCGCCTCCAGCGCCTCGTTTCCGAACTGTCCATGCTGAACGAACGAACACTCGATGAACTGCAAATGCGCCTGGACCGCATGTCCCCGACGGAGAGGATGACGGAGGCCGGCCGCTACCTGAAGTCCCTGTTCGGCAGCATCGCGGACCGGGAACTGACCGAGGTGGATGGAAAGTCGATCACTCCGCGCAAGCTGGCGAACGCTCTGATCATTCTGGCCCTCGGTTTCCTGCTCAGCCGCCTTGTCCTGCGCTACCTGCGCAACCGGCTGTTCCCCCGCCTGGGCATCAGGACAAACGTCGCGCTAATCACCGAAAACCTGACAAAGTATTTCCTGCTCTTCATGGTCTGCTACGCGGTGCTGCACTACCTGGGCATTCCCCTGACCGTGTTCACGTTCCTGGGCGGCGCGATCGCGATAGGCGTCGGCTTCGGCGCGCAGAATCTGATCAACAACTTCCTGAGCGGGCTTATCCTTATGGGCGAGCAGCCCATACGCGTCGGCGACATTGTCGAGATCGACGGGCTTACGGGAAGCGTGGTGAATATCGGCGCGCGCGCTTCGGCGCTGCGCACCTTCTCCGGCATCGACGTGCTGATCCCCAACAGCAAGTTTCTGGAGAACAAGGTGGTCAACTGGACCCTGACAGACGGGCTCATGCGCTACGAAGTGCGGGTCGGCGTCGCCTACGGATCGCCCACGCGCGACGTGGCCCGCATCATGCACCGCGCCGTGACCGAGCACGGAAAAGTGCTCAAGGACCCGGAACCCCTGGTTGTCTTTGACGACTTCGGCGAAAACGCGCTGATGTTCACGGTCTATTTCTGGCTCGAAGTCCTGACCACCGACGCGCGCGTGGTCCGCAGCGACCTGCGGCACATCATCGGCCGCCGCTTCGAGGAGGCCGGTATTGTCATGGCCTTTCCGCAGCGCGAGGTGCATCTCAACACCGCCGAACCCATCCGAATCCAGATGGTCCCTCCGGCAGCGGATGCGGACCCGGAAGGACCGAAGAACGCGGACGCCTGATTCCGCGGCAGTTGTGTGGCTGAAAAGACAAGGACGGCGGTTCTCGCATTGGCAAGGCCGCGCGTATCATGAGGGATGATGACAGAACGCACAAACACCCGGTCCGTGCGGCACAAAGCGGCCCGTACCGCCTTCTTTGCCACCGCAGCCTGTTTCTGGCTGTTTGCGGTTCTGGCCGCGCTGGAGCTGGGCGCCCGGGTCATGGTGCGGCACGAGGACGACACCAACCCACTGGTCGCGCTGCGGGAGAACCGCCCGCATGATCCGGCGGCAACCGCCTCCTACGTTGAGTCCCGCGCGAAGGCCTCCGTGGAACCCAGGGAGCCAGCCCCGTGCTGCCGGTGGATTGTCGCCGATGCCGGAGGGTTGCACCTGTCCGAAGCCGCGCGAGCGGCAACGCTGCACCCCGCCCGGGAGGCGCTACTGCCCAGACCCGGACAGGACCGCCGTCAGGCCCTCGAACTGTTTCCACGCCTTTCCGAGCAGGACCGCAGGACGTTTGCGCTGCTGCACGGGGAGACCGTGTACGCGCTTGACAAGGAGGGCAACCTGCTGTGCGCCTATGGCGACTACCTGCGGCGGCGGCAGCGGGAACTTCTGTTCTGGAGCCGGGGTGGACTGGTTCAGCGCTGTACGACCTGGCGCGGGGCGTGGCGGGACCTGCGCCGGGCCTGCCGTGCGGCGGACGGAGGAACGCCGTCGTTTGTGCCGGTGCCCTCCGTATCCGAGCAGGGTGACCCGGTGGTATGCAGCGCCCGCGGAAACGCCCGCACGGGGGAGGCGGCGTTCCTTTTTGTCCGTTCCACGCCGAGCGACGAGTTGAAGAATATCCCGCTCCGCCCTGATTCACCTTGGCAAATTGCGTGGTTCCGCTACAAGCCGAATCTCCGGGGTGTCCAGAGCGCAATGGGCTACACCATCGACACAAACAGCCGTGGTTTCTGCGACACCGATTTCGCCGTACCGAAACCAAAGGGCGTGTTTCGCATCCTATGCCTCGGCGGGTCTACGACAGAGGAGGGGGAGTCCGCCTCAAGAACCTATCCGAAGCTGCTCGAAGACTGCCTGCGCGCGGCCGTACCGGGCGCCAAGGTGGAGGTGCTCAATTGCGGCATTGCCGGCGTGGACACGGACGGGCAGTTGGAGAATCTCGGCGAGTTCCTGTCCTTTGAGCCTGATCTTGTCGTACTTTACGAAGGGGTAAACGACATTCTCAAGGGTATGCGGGATTCCTGGCGAGACTGGCCGGACCACTGGTGGCGGGGCCTGTTGCGCCATTCGCAGTTCATGCGCAGGTTTGCCCCGCTTGCGCTGCTGCCGCCGGAAGAGACGATCCGCCATGACCTGCGCGCGCGGATCATTACAAACCTCGAAACCATTCGGAGTGTTTTTGCGGCCCGGTCCGTTCCTCTTGCCGTTTGCACCTTGGCCTGTCCGGATGCCCGTGCCCTCAGCCCGGTGGAGTACGGCTTCTTCGACAACGACACCCGAAGTCACTGGGGGAAATCCTGGATATCCTATTCGTTCTATGAGAGAACATCGGCGCTTTTCAATGATGAACTTAAGACGTGGTGCCGTGACGAAGGTCTCTGCCTGATTCCGGTGGACAAGGCCTACCGCGACGGCTACGCCACTTTCGTGGATTTGTGCCACATGAGCCCGGCAGGAATTGAGCGCAAGGCACGCGCGATCATGTCGGGGCTCTTTGCGGGGGAAAAGGCTCCCGCGGCACGCTAGGTTCCACGGGACGGTTCGGCCATGGGTGCCCTGCTCAGGATCGAAAGCGCGCCTCGTCCGGCCAGGCCAGCGGAACGCCCTGCGCCGTGAGCGCAGACTGGAATTCCGCGAGTAATCCCGCTTCCGCCCGCACCTGATGCGGCCGGGTCTTGCGTTCCAGGCAGAATGAAGCCAGAGCACCGGCCGATTCGCCGATATTCCATTCCACGGGATGGAGCCGGTAGCAGCCGTTGGTCAGGTGGGTGACCCCCAGGTTTTTGCATGCGGGCAGCAGGTTTTCCACGCGCTGCGGCAGCAGCGCGCCCAGGGGAATCTGGAACGGCAGCGAGTCGATGTCTATGTAGTTGTCGCCGCCGGTGGTCGGGTGCAGGTCGATGCGGTAATAGCCGATGCCGACGCTGTCGGCAAACTGCTCGGCGGCGATGTTCTTGTCTTTCCCGGTCAGCGCGGCGCGCGCGTCCCTGCCCACGTGCTGTTCCAGCACCGTGAACTCGGCGCGGATACGGCGCGACTCGCGGATGTAGGGATGCTTGGCAAGACCGTCGGACGTGCCGGTCATGTCGGGACGCAGCCGCAGGCCGGGCCAGCCCTGTTTGCCGTCGGGGCGGGGCGCTTCCGTTTGCAGCCAGTGGAACAGCGACAGACTCAACCGTTTCGCGGCGTCGATGTGTTTGCGGACCTCCCCGGCGGACATGCCAATCAGATTGCCGTCGAGATAATCGTTCTGCGGCCAGTTGACGAGCGTGACACCACCGCGCGTAAAGCCGGGCGTGAAGTTGCCCGGGTCCTGGATGCGCCGGTATTTCCACCAGCCCGCCTCGTTCGGGTCCTCCGGGTTGAAGGGCTGGCTTCGCTCCTGCAGTGTCACGGGATGTATCGTCTTCAGTGACACCAGCGGCCCGCTCCACGCCGGCGTGAGCTTTGGCACGTAGGTCTTCCAGTAGGCGTAGTCGCGGGGCGGGTCACCGACATGGTTTTCGCCGGGGCAGTACTCCATGGGGAAGCAGCAGGTGAACGCCTGCATGTTGTCCGGACGGGCCGTGTCGGGCGCGTGCAGTTCGCCCATGTCCTTCTTCGATTCCGCGCCGGTGACATGCTCCACGCCTGCCATCGGCAGCAGCGCGCCAGTCTCGGTGGCGTCCAGAAAGTATTCGCCCTCTACCGTCACTTCACGGTCGTTTTCCAAATCCCGCAGCACCACGCCGCGCACATGGTCGCCCTGGGTGTCGGCGGAAACGGGAATGTGCCGCATCAGCAGCGTGAGCCGGCCCGAACTGGCATGGGGCGCGAGCATTTCCTCCAGCACGGCCAGCGACACGCGCGGTTCATGGCAGATGCGCGACACGCCGCCGTTGCCGGGGTTGAGATACTGCGCCGCGCGGGCGGCGTCCGTGAGCGGATAATTGCGGCGGTAGTAGTCGCGGATGCGGCTGCGGGAGTCCTGGTACAGTTTCGTGCCGCCGAAGGTTTCGATCCACTGGTTTTCGTCGGGCGGCACCGCCTGCGCGGTGGACTGCCCGCCAACCCAGTCGGTCTCCTCGCTGAGGATGACGGTGCGCCCCGCGCGCAGCGCCGCCAAGGCCGCCGCGCACCCGCCCAGCCCGCCGCCAATCACCACGATGTCGGCGCGAAAACCCCCTGCGCGGGACGGGAAGACCCTGCCCGCGGCCCCTGGTGTGCGGGCCGTGGCGCAGGACGACAGCGCGGCCGCGGCCGACGCGGTCGCTACCTGGGCAAAGAACTGACGGCGATTGATGTCGGACATAACCGTGATCTCCTTGAGCGGAAGCCGTGATGGCGCGGCGGGAGGATGGGCCTTGTTGTCCGGGGCGAAGCGCGGAATGTTGCGCGTGCGGGCGCACCCAAGAAGAGACTCTTCGCTTCACACCGGGTGCGAGTCATGGGTTACTTCCCGCCCTGCTCCAGCATCAGCAGCGCCTGCAATATCTCCACGCGGGCCGCATCGGCGCGGGGCGCGAGAACCGCGGGTTTCCACGGAAACTGGCCGTTTTCAGGGATCGCGGCGCAGACGCGGGAAACCAGCTCTTTGAACTGCGCCCGGATGTCTTCGCGGTCGTCGGCGGTTCCCTTGCGGTCCTTGAGTGCCTTGTCGAGCATGACGAGGTATTCGTAGTCCTCGACGCCCTCGCGCATGGCCTCAAGGTGCTTGCCCGCGACAACGGTTTCAGCATCTATAAAGAGCGGGGTGAACGCAGCGTGCGCCAGGGGATACTCGTTCCACGAGGAACAGCCTGCGCCGTCGGCGAAGGCCCAGAAATAGGAAGACACGGCGCCGTAGCGCCAGCAGTCCCAGCCTTGCAGGCGGCAGTAGGTGTAGGGATCGAGCAGGCGCATCGGTCCGCTGCACGAGTAGAACTCAAGCGCCCTGCCTTTCGCGCGCTGTTCGGCGAAGAACGCGCGGTACCCTTCACCGGCGCTGTGGAACAGCGGGCGGTTGGGGCAAAGCACATCGCATTCGGAAACCATCTCCGGCATGGCCCTGGCCATGTCGCTGTAGGTGGGGTCCTCCCAGACGCGTATGCCCGCGCCGGAAGCGTGGATGGCCCTGGCCCACGGCGCGATGACGGCATCCATTTTGGGGTCGTAGGGTTCGTCCACCAGCAGCACCATCAACTGCTCCGGGTCGAGGCCGGCGCCGCGCATATACTGCGCCCAGAACTGCGCCCACGCGCCCACGGCGCGGTCAAATTCGGGCGTGCCCATGGGGAACCGGTCAAGGCGATCACTGACGGCGGCGAACACGCAGTATTGCCGGGCATCGGGCCAGAGCCGGCGCCATGCGTCGAAATTGGCCGTGCCGGGCGGCGCGGTCATCGCGCCCGAAGCCTCATACGTGCCGAAGGGCAGCGCGGAAGAGCCCCCCCAGGGGGAATCGACAAAATACTCGCGCAGCATTTTCACCAGCGCGGCGCGGTTCTTCTCGGTGGCCTCGTACATCTTGGGCAGATTCGTATAGTCCCAGCCGCCCATGTGCAGCGTGGGCCGGTCCGGGAAACGGAACGGGTACACCTGTATGGTGAGTGGCAGCGGCTGGCCGCACGCCTTCACCATCACATTATGCGTTCCCGGTGTCAATTCCCTGGAGTTCACCGTGAGCCACACCTGCTGCACCAGTCCGGGAACCGCACGCGGGTAGTAGCTTCCTTCAAATTCCCTTACGGGCAGCAGTGCGGCCGCCACAGGGTCGCCGGTGCGCGTGTCGGTCCAGGCGACACTGCGCACTTCGATGCAGGGTGCCGTGAGGTCCGCAGGAAGGCCGGAAATGTCGATGGCCGTTTCCGCGTCTGTGACCGTGGCCATGTTAAACGCCACCGAGCGGGTTTCGTTTTGCATCATGTCCACATGCAGATGCGTTGCGTCCGCACCGGACGGGCCGGGAAACGCGGGGCACAGTTCCATGCGGTACCATGGGTCGGCCGCCCAAACAACAGGCTCTTTCAACCCTCTCTCCCGCCAGACCTTCGCCAGCGCCGAAAAGACCTTTGCGTGCGCGGGGTTGAGCGGCAGAATGGTCTTGAAATCAGGACCGTACTCGGCGGGCAGCGTGTCAAGTTCCGCCGTTGCGGCGTCGAGTTCTGCATTGACGTCTTTTCGCGATTCCTCGGGGATGACCTCCGCCGCCTTGCGCACCGCCGCGATGTCAACGGTGATGCGGCGCTTCACGCCGTTGCGCGTGAGCAGACGGGTGGTGTGCTCGCGCACGTCCGCCACACCCGCCCCCGGCAACGGTTCGTTTACCCAGGCGGCGTCCCCTTTGTAGACCTCGATTTCATCGCAGAAGATGTACGCATCCCCGAACACCACCAGCGCCACCCTGCGGGCGTGCGTGTGCAATGCCTCGGTGGTGAAGCGGTAATTGGCGTAGCCCTCCGGCGGCGGGACGGCCTTCGCGGCACTGAGCGCCACCAGGTCGCCGGCGTCATGAAACAGGCCGTCTTCGCCCGCCGTCAGAATGGCGATGGATTTCGGCCAGGAAACACCGGCCGCGCCCGCAGCCGTGCTGAAGGACAATCCCGAAATGGGCTTGTCCGCGCCCAGGTCAAGCGTGATGATGACCTGCCCGCAGCCGCTCCAGCCCACTGTGCCCGGCTGCGTCCAAAAATGGCCCTGCACATACTGTCCGTCCGTAAGTTGCTTCGCGTCGTCCGGGTCGGTGCAGTGCGTGTAGTTTGGCGCGGGACTGAAGGTGCATGCCGCGCCCGCCGCAATGTTTTCCGGTCCCTGTGCGCGGACTGCTTCCGCCGGGACAACCGCCGCCAGCAACACAAGAACGCAAACGGAATTCCAACGCATGATGCTTCTCCCTTGGGTCGAAGGACGCGTGTCATTATACCGCTTTGCGGTTGCGGAACCATTTCCCCGCGCAACCGCTGCGGTCACGGGCGGGCAGCTTTAGAATTCCTGATCCCGCCGGAATCGGGAAGGGCACTTTCTTTGGGCAAGTGCCGCCATGCTGCCGCTCTTGGCCCCGGGCGAACAACCGCGGACGTGGCCGTTGCGCAACTCTCTCGACGTTCAAGGCCACAATTTGGCACCTCAAGCTGGATGGGTGTATCCTCTGCAGACAAGAGAATACAAGGGATGGGTTTGTCATGACCGAATCGAATTCCATCGTACCCGTCGAGAGGATAGAGCGGCACATCCTGTTGGTCCGCGGGCATAAAGTACTACTGGACAGTGACTTGGCGAACCTCTATGGCGTCGAGGTGAGACCCCTAAACCAGGCCGTTAAGCAAAATATTGAACGATTCCCCCAGGACTTTATGTTTCAATTGGGCGCCGAGGAGAAGGAGTCTTTAAGATCACAACTTGTGATCTTAAAGACTGGGCGTGGGGGGGTACCGAAAATACCCGCCCTGTGCTTTTACGGAACAGGGAGTCGCCCTGCTTTCCAGCGCCTTGAACAGCCCGCGTGCCGTTCAGGTCAACATCGGGATCATGCGGACTTTCCTGATGCTCCGCCAGATGCTTGCGTCGAACGGGGGCCTGCCCGAAAACTCGCCGCGGTGGAAAGGAAGTATGACACACAGTTCAGGGCGGTGTCCGACGCCATCCGACAACTTGGGGGACCGGTCTATACTGATATACCTCTTATGACGGGTATCGATAGTATGCCTTCCGGAAGGCGCATCCCACGGGATACGTACCCATCATGAACCACCGGCCGTTTTGCGTTTTGGGGATTTGTCTGATGGCGACGGCCGCGGTTTCGGAGGGTTCCGGCGTTTCTGCGGACGGGGCCGCGTTGGAGGCTCGTTTTCGTCAGATGACGAAGGACGTGGCCTGGCGAGAAGTGGACACCCGGGAGATCGGCTTTCCCACCTTTCATCCGCAGGGCATGACCGCGGTGGGCGACCGGTTCTTTCTGTCGTCGGTGGAGGTGGTCGATCGCAAGGCGGACAAAGGCGTCGGGCATCTGTTTGAGATGAGCCGGCAGGGCGCGTTGTTGCGGGAAATGACGCTGGGCGAGGGGGCCGTCTATCATCCCGGCGGCATCGACTTTGACGGCAAGCGCGTCTGGGTCCCCGTGGCGGAATACCGCCCCGACAGCGCGTCCATTGTGTACACGGTGGACCCCGAAACGCTCCAGTCGCGCGAGGTGTTCCGGTTCAAGGACCACCTGGGCGCCATATCTCATTTCCCGGAAAAGAACATGCTGGTTGCAGTAAGCTGGGGTTCGCGGCGTTTCTACCGGTGGAAGACGGCGGAGAGCGGCGGGGAGTGGACCGTTCCCGATCCGGAGCATCCGGACAGGGTGCCCAACGGAAGCCACTATATCGACTATCAGGATGTCCAGCGGATTCCCGGAACGCCCTATCTGTTGTGCGGCGGACTGCAAACCTATTCAGTGGAACAATCCCGCGGCGCCGCCATGAAACTGGGCGGGATCGACATGGTCCACGTGGAACAACTTCTTGCCCACCACCAGACGCCGGTGCCGTTGCGTCCGGCGGTCGGACCGGCCTGGACGCAGAACCCGTTCTGCGTGGAACTGTCTGATTCGGGACTGCGCTTCTACTTTGTTCCCGAGGACGGAAAGTCCTCGATACACGTCTTTGAGGTTGCGCTCGAAGAATGATGCCTCCGCCGTTCGGGTTTGCCTTCGCCGCGCTTCACGCGGCCTGATTCAAAAGGAGTCAGGAGAGAAGAAAGACCGCAAACAGGAATGTCTGCCGCACACTGGTACCTGTCAACCTGGGGTCAGGGCGGGACAGGCTGGGATCGCATACGCCGGTGGCGCAGCAAGTGAAGGGGCCCTGCGCACTTTCCGGAACGCTGAAAGCGTGATACTGACCATCCCGGGCTGTTAAGGCCCGGGAGAACTCCTCCAATTCATCCTGTGCATCCATGTCAATATGACTTCTGCTTTTCCCGTGTCGATCCGTGTATTCCGTGGTGGCAATCCCCTTCTTTGCGTTCTCGGCGCTCTCTGTGGTTTGATTGAAGGGAAGTTCTGCCGCAAAGAGCGCAAACACAGAGGGGAACAAACCCCGTTTTCGAACCGTGGATGAAGCCCCCGTTGGGTCAGGAGAGTCCATCATGAACAAGTATTCTCGTCTTTTGTCTCCCAAGCATTACAGCGTTCTCGGCGTGCTGCTCCTGCTGGCCGGTTTGGCGCCGATTGCAGCATCGGAGACGCTGTCCCTCAGCGACTTTGGCCTGAAACCGGACACCCATGAGAACACCGTGCCCGCCGTGAAACGGGCGCTGGCGGCCTGTGCCGGCAAGGCCGACATGACGCTGGTCTTTCCCAAAGGCCGCTACGATTTCTTCAGGCAGGACTGTCCCGAGAAGGTCTACCATGAATCCAACACCACCGACACGAATCCCAAGGTCTGCCCCATTCTGCTGGAGAACATGAAGGGCATCACCATAGACGGTTCGGGGAGTGACTTTATCTTCCACGGCCAGATGCAACCCTTCACCGTCGACCACAGCGAGAAGGTCCTGGTCCAGAATGTGAATGTCGACTGGGACATCCCCCTGACCGCGCAGGGCGAGGTGGTTGCGTCTGAAAAGGATCATGTTGATCTCCGCATCGATCCCGTTCAGTATCCCTTTGCCATAGAAAACGGAAAGCTGATCTTCACCGGCGAGGACTGGAAAAGCCCGTGGGGGGGCGTGATGGAGTTTGACCGGGACAGCCACATTATCCCGCCGGGCACGGGTGACGAAACGCTGGGCGGCGGCTTGGGCAACATGTACAAGGCGGAGAAGATCGGCGACGACGTGGTCCGCATCAACAAACGCATACGGAACATGCCCAAGAAGGGCAATTTCCTGGTGCTGCGGCACAACGAGCGCATCCATGCCGGCATCTTCCTGTTTCACAGCAGGGACGTGCAGGTGCGCAACGTGAACCTGTACAACACCGGCGGCCTTGGCGTTTTGGGCCAGTTCACGGAGAACATTCATCTGGACAATACCAACGTCATCCCCAACGCGGCCAAGGGCCGCTACCTGAGCGGCCATGATGACGGTGCCCATTTCTCCAACTGCCGGGGCCAGATAACCGTGGAGAACTGCCGCTTTGCCGGTCTGATGGACGATCCCATCAACATGCACGGCACCTGCGTGCGCATCATGGAGAAACGCGGCGAAAAAGCGCTTCTGTGCCGCTTCATGCACGCGCAGTCCGTCGGTCTGGAATGGGGGCGGCCCGGCGAGTCCATCGGGTTCATCGAGCACGAGGGCATGTCCACCGTCGGCACCGGAACGCTGGCCGCGTTCACCCCCTCCAGCCTTACCGAGTTTGAGGTGACCTTCACCGAACCCGTCCCGGCCGAAATGAAAGAAGGGGACGCGCTGGAGAACCTGACCTGGGTTCCCGACGTGCTGCTGCGCGGCAACCATTTTGACAGTTGCCGCGCCCGGGGTGTGCTCCTTTCCACGCCCGGCAAGGTGGTCATAGAAGAAAACGAGTTCACGTCCAGCGGCTCGGCAATCCTCGTTGCCGGCGATTCCAATTACTGGTACGAATCGGGTGCGGTGCGCGACGTGCTCATCCGCAAGAACACATTCAACGCCCCCTGCCTGGCCAACGTCTACCAGTTCTGCGAGGGCATCATCAGCATCTATCCGGAGATTCCCAAACTGGAGAAGGCGCTCCGCCCCTTCCACCGCAACATCCGTATCGAGGAAAATACCTTTCACCCCTTCGACTACCCGGTGCTGTATGCCCTGTCCACCGAGGGCCTGGCCTTTTCCAAAAACACCATCATCCGCAGCAAGGATTATGAGCCCTACCACAAGAACCAGCACATGATCCGGCTCGTGGGCTGCAAGGCCGTTACCATCGCGGGCAACACCCTGCAGGGCGACGTGCTCGGCCGCGACGTGTTCATCGAGAAGATGGACGCATCCGAGGTCACCGTGGCGGACGGCCAGGGCATTGCCAGGCCTTGATTGTTCC
>CAZOMH010000030.1:0-16268 GCA_964580415.1 uncultured Nitrospirales bacterium | reverse complement strand
GTCGAGGCGCTGATGCGGGACATGGAGTGGACCGACGAATGGGGCACGCGCTGGGGGCACGCCTTTGCGGGAGTGGGCGCCACGCCGGTGGACCATCCCATCAAGGACTGGTCGATGCTCGACGCCCACCTGCGGGAGAGCATTCCCGACCCCGACGCGCCGGGACGGCTCGATTCGGTTCTCGGCACGATGGCCATGCACGGCGCGGACAAATACTGTTTCGGAATCATCCATCTGGCCCTGTTCGAACGCTTTCATGCCCTGCGCGGCATGGAAAACACCTTCATGGATTTCTATGTCCACGAAACTGAATCCCGTCGGCTGCTGGACGCGCTCGAAGCATATCTCATCGCCGTGATCCGGCGCTGGGGCGCGCTCGGCGCGGACGGCGTGTTCATGACGGACGACTGGGGCTCGCAGGGCGGCCTGATGATTTCGCCCGATCTCTGGAGGTCGCTTTTCAAGCCCTACTATGCGCGCGTCTTTGCGGAGACGCACCGGCTGGGCATGGATGTCATCTTCCACAGTTGCGGCAACGTGACGCCCATTGTCGGCGATCTGATTGACATCGGGCTGGACATGCTCGACCCGGTCCAGCCCGGCGCCATGGACATCGCGCACATAGCGCACGAGTTCGGCGGCAAGGCCGCCTTCTGCGGTGCGGTGGACGTGCAGAACCTGCTGGCGTCGGGTTCACCGCGGCAGGTGAAGGATGAGGTGCGGCGCGTGGCCGAAACGCTGGGCAAGCCTTTCGGCGGTGCGCTGCTGCTGGGCCCCGCCAATGTCATGACACCCGATATTCCGTTTGAAAACCTCGTGGCGCTCTTTGAAGCCGCGCACGACAATACCTAGGCACAGGAAACAAGAAATGCTCATTTCCGCAGACGAACTCAAAACCCTGGTGAGCGCCATCTTTCAAAGCCGCCGACTCAGTGAACGCGACAGCGGAATCATGGCGGAATCGCTCATCCACGCAAACCTGCGCGGCACAGACTCGCACGGCGTGATGCGCACGCCGCACTACATCCAGCGCGTGGACATGGGTTCCATCAACCCGCGGCCCGAAACCTGCAGCGAACGAACCGGGCCGTCCACGGCCACGATGGACGGCGGCCACGGGTTCGGCGCCGTCACCAACTGGGACGCCATGGGGCTGGCCATCGATATTGCGAAGGAGTCCGGGATCGGTTTCGTCGGCGTAAACCGCAGCAACCACTGCGGCGCGCTGTCGTTTTTCGCGCACCGCGCCATGGAGGCCGGCCTGATCGGCATTGTCTTCACACAGACCGACAAGGGCGTCGTGCCGTTCGGCGGCCGCCTGCCTTTCTGCGGCACCAATCCGCTGTGCTTCGCCATTCCCTCCGCGTCCGGCACCCCGGTCGTGCTCGACATGGCCACGAGCACCGTGGCGGGGGGCCACATCTACAAGGCCCGCATGGAAAACAGGCCCATCCCCCCCACGTGGGCGCTGGATGTGGACGGACAGCCCACCACGGACCCGCACAAGGCCGCCTATTGGACGCCCGCCGCCGGCGCAAAGGGCTATGGAATGGGTGTCATCATCGATATACTTACCGGCATCCTTTCCGGCGGCGCGTTCGGCCCGAACATCCCCATCATGTACGGCGGCGACATGAGCCGGAAACGCAACCTCTGCCATCTCGTCGGCGCGCTCGACTATAGGCGTTTTGCGGGCGGGGAAGGTTTCCGCGACCAGGTGGCCGCCATGGTGACGGCATTGCATGCCGCCCCGGCGGCGGAAGGCTTCGATCAGGTGCGCGCACCCGGCGAGCCGGAATACCTGTGCGCTATAGACCGGGCAAAGAACGGAATTCCGGTGGACGAAAAGGTTTTGGATGAACTGAATGCGCTGCTGCCGAAGGCGTGACGCCGCCGGCTGCCGGACAACGAATGGGACACATTCAAGGAGACCGTCTTGTGAAGAAAGTCATTATTACCGATCATGGTTTTCCGCACGTTGACCTCGAACGGGAGGCCGTCGAGTCCGCTGGGTTTGCGCTTGAGGTCATCCAGCCCGGCTGCAAGACCGAGGACGACATTATCCGAACCTGCGGCGATGCGGACGTTTTGCTGGTGCAGTGGGCGCCGGTGACGCGGCGCGTGCTGGAGGCGCTGCCGAAGGTGCGCTGCATCGTGCGCTACGGTGTCGGCGTGAACAATTTCGACCTTGACGCGGCAAAGGATTTGGGCGTGGTGGCCGCCAACGTTCCCGATTTCTGCCTCGAAGAGGTGGCCAACCACGCGATGGCCATGATCCTCTCCCTCGTCCGCCGCATCCCGCAGGATCATCAGCAGATACTGAAGGGCGGGTGGGGCGTGAACCCGTTCCGGCCGATTTACGCTCCGACCGAATTGACCCTCGGTTTGGTAAGCTTTGGCAAGATTGCCCGGAACCTGGCGCGCAAGGCCGCCGTATTCGGTTTCTCGATAGTGGCGCATGATCCCTTTGTGGACAAGTCCGTCTTTGACGAGTACGGCGTGAAGGGAGTAGAGTTCAGCGAACTGCTGGCATGCTCCGATGTGCTTTCGCTGCATTGCCCGCTGATTCCCGCCACAACGCGCCTTATGAACGGCGAAACCATCGGCAGGATGAAACCGGGCGCGATCCTGGTCAACACATCGCGCGGACCGGTTGTTGAAGAAGCCGCGCTGGTCGGGGCGCTAAAGTCGGGACATCTCAGCGGCGCCGGCCTGGATGTGTTTGAGGAAGAGCCGCTCCCGGCGGGAAGCGCGCTGCGCTCGTTCCCGAATGTCCTTCTGACCAGCCACGCGGCATCGGTGTCGGAGAAAGCTGTCGAGATTCTGCAGCGCAAAGCCGGCGAGGCCGCGCGCGATTTTCTGTCGGGAAAGGACCCGGTGTCACGGCTGGTGTAACACCGACACAACAAAAGGAGAAGGTCTTATGAAATTCGTCCGGTTCGCAACAGCCAAATATTCCGGAGGCGTTTATGGCCTGGTCGGCGGCGACGGTTCGATTCAGGTATTGAAGGGCGGTCTCTTTGACGAACCCGAAACCACCGGGGAAGTGCTGAAAGAGACGGACATCGGGCGGTATCTGCCGCCGGTCGATCCGCCCAACATCATGGCCATTGGCAGAAACTATTATGAGCATGCGGTGGAAACCTCGGACAGTCTGCCGAAAGCGCCGCTGCTTTTCATCAAGGCGACCACCTCGGTCATTGCGCATGAAGACAACATCGTAATCCCGAACGCCGCGCCGGCGCAGGTGGACTATGAGGCCGAACTGGTGGCGATCATCGGGCGGAAGGCAAAGAACGTTCCACTGGAAAACGCGCTGGACTATGTGTTCGGCTTCACCTGCGGACATGACGTTTCGGCGCGCGACTGCCAGACAAGCGACGGCCAATGGGCGCGGGCGAAGAGCTTTGACACTTTCGCCCCGATGGGACCCCACGTGATTACCGGACTGGACCCGGGCGACCTTTTGATCCAGATGCGCGTGAACGGCGAGACGGTGCAGAACCAGTCCACGAAAGACATGGTCTTCAATGTGCCGTATCTGGTGAGTTACCTCAGCCGATCACTGACGCTGCTGCCGGGAACGGTCATCTTTACCGGCACGCCGTGCGGCGTCGGCATCGCGCGCAAGCCCCCGCTGCTGCTCAAGCCGGGCGATCTGTGCGAGGTGGACATCCAGGGCGTCGGCGTGCTGCGCAACCGCGTGGTGGCCGAACAGTAGCCGGAGGAATGCCATGAACAGACTTGCCGCCGAAATCCAAAACGCACGCCCGCCGCAAGGCGGCATGGCGCTGTGGTGGCTTGCCCAGGCCGGGTTTGTTTTCAAAACCGACTCGGGCTCGGTACTGTACGTGGACCCCTATCTGTCGAACGTGGTCGAGAAAGCATTCGGTTTCAAACGGCTCTCGCTGGCCCCGATTCTGACGGAAGAGGTGCGGGCGGACTGGCTGGTCAGTTCGCATGAGCATCTGGACCACATGGACACGGACGCCCTTCCCGTTGTCGCGGAGAACTGCCCCGCCTGCCGGTTTGCCGGTTCGGCGGCCTGCATCCCCGAGTACGGGAAGATGGGCATTCCGACGGACCGGTGTGTGCTGTTGGAAGCCGGAAGACAGTATGCGCTGGGCGGCGTCACGGTCACGGCGGCGCGGTCCGATCACGGCGACCTGTCGCCGACGGCCCTGTCGCTGTTGTTCGATTTCGGCGGGGTGCGCGTGCTGTTCACCGGCGACACGGCGCTCAACATCCCGCTCATGCAGCCTTTGATCGATCTCAAACCCAATGTGCTGCTCACCTGTATCAACGGACGTTTCGGCAATCTCAATGCCGGGGAAGCGGCAGAACTCACCGCAATCGTATCGCCGCAGATCGTGGTTCCGTGCCATTTCTGGATGTTCAAGGAACACAACGGCGATCCGGAGGCATTCATACAGGCATGCGCAATGCGCTGTCCGGAAGTGCGGGTGCGGCTGCTGACGCCCGGAGAAGGGTTCTGCTGCCCGGAAGGATAAAGCAAGTCTGCTTTTGTGTCACTGTGCGCGGCTCACCCCGCGTTGAAAGGTTGCATTTATGGCCAGAAGAATTCGTTTTGTCGAGGCGCTGCGCGAAGGCATGCGCCAGGAGATGGAGCGGGACGAGTCCGTCTTTGTGATGGGCGAGGGCGTTGGCCCGCATGGAAGCTGCTTTAAACAGACCGAGGGGTTCACCGACCAGTTCGGCGTGGACCGGTCGCGCGACACGCCCATTTCGGAGCTGGCAATTGCCGGCGCGGCGGCCGGCGCGGCCCTGCTGGGCATGCGGCCCATTGCCGACCTGATGTGGATAGATTTCTCGATGCTGGCCATGGACCAGATTTGCAACCAGGCGGCCAAACTCCGGTACATCTCGAACGGCCAGGTGAAGGTGCCTGTCGTGTACCGGATGACCACGGGCAAATCGAAATCCAACGCCGCGCAGCATTCGGGATCATTCTACTCGTGGTACATCAACACCCCCGGATTGAAGGTGGTTGTTCCGAGCACGCCGTACGACGCGAAAGGCTTGATCATTTCGGCCATCCGCGACGACGAGCCGGTCGTCTATCTGGAACACAAACTGCTGCTGAACAACCGCGGCGAAGTGCCCGAAGAGCCGTACGCAATTCCCCTCGGCGTGGCCGAGGTGAAACGCGAAGGAACGGACCTGACGATTGTCGCCACCGGCGCGATGGTGGGATTCAGTCTTGCCGCCGCAGACACGCTGGCAAAGGAAGGCGTGAGCGTGGAAGTGGTCGATCCGCGGACGCTCATGCCCTACGACGGGGAAACCATTCTCGCGTCGGTTCGCAAGACGGGCCGCCTGCTGGTGGTGGACGAGGGGTTCCGCTACTGCGGATTTGCGTCGGAAATCATCTCGTTTGCGGTGGAGAACGCCATGGACGCCCTGCGCCGTCCGCCGTGCCAATTAACCACGATGCACACAACGATACCCTTCAGCCCGCCCCTGGAAGATTATGTCTTTCCCAACGCGGGACGTGTCGCGGATGCCGTTCGCTCGATGATGAAGTCCTAAACGCCGGAGACTGAGACCATGGACAATACAGCCAAGATTCAACTGCTCGAAACCATGCTGCGCATCCGGAAAGCGGAGCTGCAGCTTGCGGTTATGTACAAGAACGGAAAAGTGCCCTGCGCCGCCCACCTCTACGAGGGCGAGGAAGCCGTCGCCGCGGGCGTGTGCGCCAATCTGCGCCGCGACGACTGCATCACCAGCACGCACCGGGGGCACGGCCACTGCATAGCCAAGGGCCTTTCAATGCGGGAGATGATCGCCGAGGTCTGCGCGCGAAAGACGGGATGCTGCGGCGGGAAAGGCGGCACCATGCACCTGTTCAAGCCCGGGGTCGGCGTCATGGGCACCGTCGGCATCGTGGGCAGCGGCATGCCGCTCTCCACCGGGCTGGGCCTGGCCATGAAAATGCAAAAGACCGACCGGGTGGCCGTGAGCTTCTTCGGCGACGGCGCATCGAACAATGGCGCCTTCCACGAGAGTCTCAACCTGGCGGCACTCTGGAAACTCCCGGTCGTTTACGTCTGCGAAAACAACCTGTACGCCACGTCGGTGGCCGTCTGGCGGTCCACCTCCGTGCCCGATATCGGCGTGCGGGGCGCCGCCTACGGAATCCCGGGCGTGACAGTGGACGGAAATCATGTCGATGAGGTCTACGCGGCTGCGGAAACAGCCGTCGCGCGGGCGCGCGCCGGTCTTGGCCCGACGCTGATTGAGTGCAAGACCTATCGTATCCGCGGCCATTTCGAGGGCGATGACGCCTTCTACCGCACGAAGGAGGAGGTTGCCGAAGCGCGGCAGCGCGATCCCATCGAATACTGGAAGGGCAGGCTGCTGGCCGAGAATGCAATCAGCGAGGAAGACTTCGCCGCAATGGATGGAAAAGCCGACGCGGAGGTGGCCGATGCCGCCGAATTCGCGGAGGCAAGCCCCTTCCCCGCGCCCGAAGAGGCGTTGATGTTGACGGCAAATTCATAAAGGAGCAAGAGTCATGGCGTATGTAGTCGTAATGCCCCGCCTGGGCCAGACCATGGAAGCAGGCGAGATCGTCGAATGGAAAAAGGCCGAAGGCGACCCCGTTGAAAAGGGGGAAATCCTGCTCAATATCCAGTCGGACAAATCCGAACTCGAAGTGGAGGCCGACTATTCCGGTATTCTTGTGAAGATTCTCGCCACCGGTGACAACGGCGAAATCCCCTGTTTCGAACCCATCGGCATTATTGCCGCCGCGGACGAGGCGGTGGATGTGGATCAGGTCCTGCGCGACTTCCGCGCGAAACAGGGAGCGTGAAAATGCAGGTGGATTTGCAGGGCAGGACGGCCGTCGTGACCGGAGCCGCCCAGGGGATCGGCCGCGCCATTGCCGAAACACTGGCAAACAACGGCGCGACCGTGACCATTTCCGACATCCAGGAAGAGAAGGGAAGGGCTACGGCGGCGGAACTGGGCCCCAATGCCGATTTTCACCGCTGTGACATTTCAGATTCCGCACAGGTGCGGGAGTTGTTCGACGCGGTCATCGCGAAGCATGGACGGCTCGATATTGCCGTCAACAACGCCGGTATCAACACCGGACGGCCGGAAGAGCGCGTCACCGTGGACCGGTATCCTGAAGCGGTCTGGCACCGCATCATGAACGTGGACCTGCACGGCACGTTTTACTGCTGCCAGGCAGAGGCCGTCCAGATGGTAAAGCAGGGGGCGGGCGCCATCGTCAATATCGCCTCAATCGCGGGAGTCGTTCCGTTGCGGCTTCAAATCGGTTTCGTGGCCGCCAAGGCGGGCGTTATTCGGATGACCGAGGCCATGGCCTGTGAACTCGGGCCCATGGGTGTTCGCGTCAACTGTGTCTCGCCGGGCTCCACGCTCGTCCAAGGCACCCGCCAGCTCTTCTACGACAATAAAGAAGTGGCCGACCGGCTGGTGTCGTTCATTCCCCAGCGGCGCCCCGGAGAGACGGACGAAATCGCGAATGCGGTGCTGTACCTCGTATCGGATGCCGGCAGCTACACCAACGGCCACAACCTTGTTGTGGACGGCGGTTGGACCTGCGGTTTTTCCCGGGATTTCTGACGGGAGGACGGTGGTTTCCAAAATGACCGGGCGGTGGACCGGCATGGTGTTGTTTCGTTCCCCAAGCCGGGGAAGGGCCCCTTGGCGCAGGGCGGGGATCACCGCCTTTGAAGGCAACGCATTGAAACCGTGCGGGGCGTTGGCCACCGGCATGGAAGGAGTCGCGCATGACAGATGATGTGGCCCGCGTCGCCTACGGCAGCACCCGCATTCCGCTGCGGCTCGACAGCCGTCTCGCGCAATGGCACGTCGTCACTCCCGCATATGAGCCGCCGCTTCCCGACCCGCATGCCGCCTTCATTCATGCCTGTGCCCATCCGATAGAATCCCCGCCGCTGCGCGATGTGGTGCGCTCCTCGGACCGCGTGGTCATTGTCACCTCCGACCGAACGCGTCCCCTTCCGAACCATCTGCTGATCCCCTGGCTTCTGGAAATGCTCCCGTCGCCGGAACGGGTGACCGTGCTGATTGGCACGGGCAGTCATCGCGTGGCGTCGGAGGAGGACATTGCCGCTGCGTTCGGCGAAGCCGCACAGCGGGTGCGTATCGTCAGCCATGATGCATTCGACAGCCCCAACCAGGATCGTGTGGGAGAAATCGGGCCGCATTTCCCGGTCTTCCTGAACAGGGCCTATGTCAACGCCGACGTCCGGATAGTGCTGGGCTTCATTGAACCGCATTTCTTTGCAGGCTTCTCGGGTGGGCCGAAGGCCGTGGTGCCCGGCATCGCAGGCATCGACACCATTCTCGCGGCGCACAGTTTTCCCCTGATCGCCGATCCCGCCAGCACCTGGGGAACACTGGCGGACAATCCGCTGCATAACGCGCTTTCGCGGGCCGCAGCCCTTTGCCCGCCGCACTTTCTGGTCAACGTGACGCTGAACGCAGACAAAGACCTTACGGCCGTTTTTGCGGGCGGGTACATGCGGGCCCACCGGGCCGGTTGCGCCCATGTGCGCGCCGCTGCGACCGTTCCCGTGCCGCACCTGTTCCCCGTCGTGGTCACGTCCAACAGCGGTTACCCGCTGGACCAGAACCTGTACCAGTCCGTCAAGGGCATGTCGGCGGCGGCACAGATTCTCGCCCCCGGCGGGACGATCTTCATGGCAAGCGAATGCCGGGACGGTCTCCCGGACCACGGCTTGTTTGGCACCATGCTCCGGCGGCACGGTTCCATCGAAGGGGTTGAAAACGAACTGCGCGCGCGCACCGCAACGGAACCCGACCAGTGGCAGGTGCAGGTGCTGCTCCAGGTGCTGCGGCGCGGGCGGGTGCTGCTGCACTCAGGGCTCGACGATGACACGGTGCGGGCCTGCGGCCTTGCGCCGGTCACCGATCTCGAACAAAGCCTTTCAGCGCATCTCCGCACGCTCGGGCCGGAAACCCGCGTGGCGGTTCTGCCCGACGGACCACAGACCATTCCCCGTGTCGCCGATGGGACGGACGTGTAACCTTGCCGTACCGGCGGTTTCCAGAGAAACCCTGATCCCGTTTTCATCCGGCGGTCCGCCTTTCCCGTCGGACCCGAAAATGGGCATCGGGCCGGGTAAATACTTCCGCTTGTCCCATGCGCCGAAATCTTTCCGGACCAATCGGGACAACCCGATCTGTCACTGAGAGGCACTGTTGAAGCAAACAACCCGGAAAATGCAACAGCGCCCGGCAAAAATATGCCGGGCGCTGCGTCTTTTACATCCACGCCATCCTTGCCTGACTGGCGTTTTCTTCTATGCCGGATGACGCGCCGTTGGCGCGCCGCGGGGCAATTCTAGTTCTGCCTCCTGCGCCGGATGGAGGCAATGCCGCCCAGTGCAGTCATGGCTGCCAGAGTCAACAGGCCAAGACCGCCCGCCAGCGGAACCGGTCCTTCGACAGTGACGGTCGCCGGGGCGCTCACGACGCAGTCGGCACCCGAACAGACCGTGGCCTTGTAGACCCCTTTGTCAGCCGCGGCAACCGGAGAAATGACAAGCGCGCCTTCATCCGCCCCGGGGATAACCTGTCCGTCTTTGGTCCAGGAGAAGGTATAGTCCGTGTTGGTGCCGCCGCCCGCAAGAACACTGAGAATGAGCTTGTCGCCCTCCTTGACCGATACGCTCTTGGGCTGAACCAGAAGGCTTAACGCGGTCGGGCCGTCTGTGCCTATCAGCGTAAGACGTGCCGTGGTCGATGTAAGCGCTCCTCCTGTACCGCCCAATTGGTCCTTGATTATGCAATAGTAAAGTCCCTGGTCGGACGGCTGGGCGTTCCAAACCGGGAAGTTCTGCGATGTTCCGACCAGCATGTCGGTCCCCGTCAGTGAAACCTTCCGGAACCATTGATACTGGAGCGGCGCAGCGCCGCCCGTTGGGCTTACACTGAAGGCGTAATTCGTCCCCACGTGCCCGGTCTGGTGCTTGGGCTGCCCGGCCGGCAGCAGGAACAGCACCGGCGACACGGCCAACTGCACTTCGGGTGACACGTACACCCCGTTCGGCCCCGCGTACGTTGGCGTGAGCGCATAAAGCGGTCCGTCGCCGACGCCGACGTCGCGGACGCTGACCTGATATGTGCCCGTGTCGTACGCCGCCAAAGGCGTGAGGTTATAGGTGGAGGAACTGGCCGGCAGGGTTTGGCCATTGCGGGACCACGAATAAGTTACCCCGCCAACACCGCCCGCCACTCCGACCGAAAACATCGGGTCGTGGCTGGCACCCACATGGAAAGCGCCGCCCTGCGGTTCGGAAACCACGGTCAACGGCTCTCCGACAAAGAAGGGCGCCGTGGTAGAGGAAATGATCTGGGAGCCGTCGGTCAGCTTGGCAAAGTAGTACCCCGTGTCCGATATGACGGGCAGCGTGCTGATCGTAAATTCCGATGCAAACAATCCGTTGCCAATATCGGCCATGTCAGACTGGGCACCCACCAAAACCGCGCCATTTCCCGCCGCGTCGTTGGCCCGGTACCACTCGCAGGTCAGTGTCTGGCCCGGTTCGCCGCCGCTGGCCACCACCCGGAAGGTCTTTGGATCACCGCCCACAAGCCGGCCGCCGCCCACGGGCTGCCCATTCGCCGAGATGATGATCGGGCTGTTTGTCACCGTCACCCTCGTCTTCGGGGTAAAGGCATGGCCCACGGTAACGCAACCGTCCTTGATGACGCAATGGTAATCGCCCGCATCGGCCAGTTGGGCGTTCGCGATGACCAGGTGCTGGGTCGCGGCCGAGGCGTTGGACGCCTTGGGTATCGCCACATCGTTCAAGTACCACTGGTAGGTGTATTGGGCAAAGTACTGCGCATCTGGAACGGAGAACGCCACAGGATAGGCCACGTTTCCGCCTGCGGGCCGGACCGAGAGTTCGATGTTCGTGCCCATCAGAACCGAGACGAACTGTCCCGGCTGGCTGTAGTAATAAAGAATGTTGAGCGTAGCCGTGGGAGAAATTGCGGAATACGAGGCGGAACCGCCCGGATACGTGAGGGTGTTGGTCACCACGCACCTGTACTGGCCGGTATCCGATGCTGCAACCGCTTTGGCCTTGCTGAAACTCAACCCCGTGGCGCCGGAGATATTGCCCCAGCCCGCGCCGTTGTTCAACTGCCACTGGTACGTGAGGCTGCCCTGGGCGCATGCCGCCGATACAGTAAAGGTAAACGGGTCGCTTTCCCGCACGCACTGGTTGGCGGGTTGCGAGAGATTGAACGTAATTTCGGGGGCGGGAACGTCAACGGTATAGACAGACGACTGCTTCTGTCCCGTACCGCAGCCGGTTTCGACGGCCCACAGGAACTGCCGTTCGCGCAGCCAGTTCACGTCCAGCGGGAATGTGAACACGCCGGTGGTCTTGTTGTACGTGCCGGTACTAACATCGATTTCTTCCCAGGCATCGGCGGAGGTGGCGCGCTTGAACAGCCTGAACTTGTAGTTGGCCGCTCCCGAACGGGTGTGATCCACATCAACCGCCCACGAAATGGTCCCAAGAAACGCGGGGCTGCTCGGCTGGGCGGGCCAGCTCTGGACGATGATCTCGGGGAAGTCGGCGGATTCCGCCTCAAACCAGGCGCTGCGGACGCCCGCAACGAGGGCATACGATGCGCCGTTGGTCCTGCCGTCCATGTTCAGATCGCCCACGGACGCCAACCGGGCCGATTGGCACGGGTACGTGCCGCAGGCAAACAGGCTGATGGCTTCATTCAGCGTGGCGCAGAGGTCCGCGCCGTGAATGGTTATGCTGCCGTTCACGTAGGTGGACCCCTTATCGATCAGGACGACGATAACCTGGTCGCTGCAACCGGTCATCGTATACAGCGCCTTGTCGGCTTTCTCCGCCGCATCGTCGCCGGACAGCGGCAAGTTGGCGGCGGCGGCCGCCGCCTCGGCATTGGTTTGCTGGACGAGATTCTTGAAGTCCGATTCGGTAAGCCCCTTGTCGAGCGACTTCTTGCCGATTCCCTCCAGCAGCTTGGGCACCACATTCTGGACGATGCCGTTGCAGAGGTTTGCCATGAGGCCGCGGTACCAGTTGATTGCAGGCTCGTCACCGGTGGTCATGGCCGCGGCGCCCAAGTCCAGCAGGCAGTTCTCCAAGTCATACTCGACTGGATTGTTGTTCGCGTCATAGAGCTGCGGGTTGTGGATATCGACAGCCTGCGCCAGCAAACCGCTCTCGCCCGCGGGAAACTTGTTGGACCACAGGCTGGGAATGTCCACGGCAAAACCCATGAGCGAGTTGGTCTGGCCCGTGGTCAACGCCGGAACAACCAAATCAATATTGTTGAGGGTCATGCCCGAAATGTTAAGCTGCGCAATATGCACATACAGATTGCGCAGCGTAAGCTCCATGTTTCTGACCTGGTTGCGCGAAACCCAGTACGCCGAACGAATGTTCGGAATAATGCTGGGGTTGACCGTGCTCAGGGGCGGAGTGCAGCTCGCGTCCGTGTTCACCAGCGTCTCGACCATTGAGAAGTAATCGTCCGTGTCGATCCCGTTGCCCCCGTGCTTGGCCAAACTGAGGTCGTACCCGACGAAACCCGCCTGACCCTGAATCTTCTGATAAACGGGGGCGCTGCCTCCGCTCCATGTGTCCACGTTCACCCCACTGACCTTCACTGTGAACAGCGAACTCAGGTCGGCTTTGAAGTCGAGCAGGAGTTTGTCAAAGTCGGGCGCGGTCTGCGCGCGCGCCGGAACTGCGGCCAGCAGTGTGCACGCCAGCAGCAGCCCCGCCAGCGTCCGCCGCAGCCCCGCGCGGCGGCGAAGCCGCCATGCCGCGCAACCGGCAAGCAGCACCAGCAACAGACACAAGCCGCGTGGCGAGACGGCAGGCACCGAACTGTCAATTTGAAGAGTCGCGGAGGAGGATACTGACCCGCCGCGGTACGTTACCAGAACCGAGTACACGCCGCCATCGGCCTTTGTGACCGAGGGAATGGTGTAGGCGGGGCCGTCCGGGGCCGGAATCGTCTGGCCGTTCTTTTGCCAAGAGTAATGCACGTCCAAGCCCCCTTCTATTTGCACGGCCAACGTCTTGGGCTGCCCCGTGACAACCGTGAAATCGTCCTTCAATCCCTGCAGCAGTGTAAACGGCTTGGCAACGCGAACCTTTGCCTCGCGCGTCCACAACTCCTGGAACGGGGGCGTGCCGGTGTTGTCGGTGACCCGGCATTGGAAGGTCTCTTCGCCCACGGTGGAATCGGCAAAGGCGAGCACGTTCGTCGTGGCGCCGGGAACCTCCGCGAGGGCCTTCCCGCCAACGCGGAACCACTGGTACTCGACGACGCCCCGCGGTTCTTCCGCAACAACTTCAAGCTGCGGCGGGATCGCCGCCGTGTATGCGTACAAGTCTTCCGCGTCGCGCGTCAGGGCAAAGGGCAGCAGCGTCATTTTCGCGCAATCCGAATTCAGCGTGCTTCCCAGCGGGTCCGTTATGGTCACACGGTAATACCCGTCGGTTGTCGTGTCGGCTGCCAGCAGGCATTTCGGACCGTTGGGTGCCGACGGCAACGCAGTCCAGTTCGCCGAAGCCGGATCGGGGCAGCCCGTCGCGGGCGGAGTTCCCGAGTATTTCTGCCAGGCATACGTGAGCTGGCGCAATCCCTCGGGAGTGTCCACCGACAGCAGGAAATCCTGGCCGGAACGCGCCGACTGGTCTTGCGGCTGGGTCCGAATCGAGAGATTCTCGTAAACCGTCACTGCATAGGCATCCGAGGCGACTTGGGGCGATACCGTGCATCCGCTTACAGGATTGTCGGTGATCACACAACGGAACGATCCGCTGTCACTAACCTGGGCATTGGTGAGGGACAGTTGATTGTCCGAAGCCGCATAATGGCCGGGATTGGTTGCAAGGGGCTCCCAGAGATTGCTCACAGAGTTGAGCCGTTCCCATTGATAGACAAAGTCGCCCGGAAGTCCCGTGTAAGCGCTGGCGTTGCCGCCCTCCGCCGTCACGACAATCGGGGACGGCGTGGTGCCCACCCGGATACCCAGGGGGCTTGCCTGCGAGGTAATGACAATGGGGATGTCCGCATAAGTCACCGTGGCGGGGCCGACCATCGCCTGTTGGGTGTTGTCCTCGACGATGCACCGGAATTTGTCCGATGATGTCAGCGGCGCGCAGTCCACTTCATAACTGATGGCGCGCGTGTTCGAATTTGCCCCTGTATAGGCCACCCAGAGACCGGTTGTGGGGTTGTACTGCTGCCACTTGTAGGTGGGGGTGCCGTTGCTTGCACCCACCGTTACGGAAAGCGAAACAGTGGTGTTGACCGTGACTGTCTTGGACGCCGGCGGCGAAACGGTCAGGGTCACGTCGCCCAGCCCCACGCTCGTCACAGTGCTCGGCACCGTAGTGGTGAAAATGCTGCCCGCAGACATACTGCCCGCCATGCCGCCGCCCGGCTCTCCCGGCAACAGCGTGGCGACGCCGCTGACGTTCAATTTGACGCCGGTCACCGTTGCGGCGCTTCTGTTGCGCACAAAAATCTGATCATAGCCCGCATAAATACCCGACACCCGCGCCACTTCGACGTTGCGAAGGTTCGGGAACTGGGCTGGAACGACATCGGCCTGGTTCCAAAAACCGCCCGCAGTGTCCAGGAAACCCTGTGTGGCCGCCATGCGGTACGTCAGGGCCGTGTTGGTGTTGCGCAGTTCGCCGATGAGCGGATGCCCGGCATCCGTGTCGAAAGAAGTTGTCCCCTGAATGGCATTCGGGTTCGTCACCGTGCCCTTGTTGATATTGGGGGCTGTGAAAGACGGAATATTGTCGGTCAGCATCTGCTGCGACATGTTGGATATGCGCGTAAAGAAACCGTTGCGCTTCGGGGCGGTGGCACCGTTGACGTTGTTGCACACCACCGTCGTCTGGTCATCCACGAAAATGAGCGAGCCTTGCATCTTGACCATGCCCGGAACGCCGTAGCCGCCGGTGCCGCCAGCGCCGCCAGCGCCGCCCGCGCCGCCCGCGCCGCCCGCGCCGCCAGTGCCGCCCGAACCGCCCGTGCCGCCTTTGCCCATGAGGCTGGCCTGATCACCCAGGAGACCCGCAACAGTACTGTTGCTGATATGGATGACCGGTCCATCACCTCCGGCACCGCCTGTCTTGCCGGCAGTACCGGCCTGTCCCGCAGACCCGGCGCTTCCAGACACGCCCGTGGTTCCCCCGGTCGCCGAAACATCAAAGGTCGGGTTGCCCGTTATTTTCAACACGCCGCGCGCCGCCAGCACAAACGCGCCGCCGCCCGCGCCGCCACTGCCGCCCTGCTTGCCCGCGCCGCCCGCGCCGCCGTTGCCGGCCGCACCGCCGCTGCCGCCGCCGCCACCGTTCGATGCGCTGGCACCCGGGTGAGCACCGCCGCCGGCCGCACCGCCCGCGCCGCCATAGGTTCCCGCGCCGTTGCCGCCCGTACCCGGACTCACACCGTTGCCCAAGCTTCCCTGGCTGCCGGCATTGCCCGCCGCACCGGCATTTCCGCCCGCGCCGCCGCCGCCTGAACCACCGCCGCCACCGCCCGAACCGGAACTCTCGCGACCGCCCAAGAATGCGTCAATAACCCAGGAAAGACCCGAGACGGACAGGTAGGAACCGGCACCGCCGCCGCCGCCGCCGCCGCCTGAACCGCCGCCGCCGCCGCCGCCGCCCGCGCCGCCGCCGCCGCCACCGCCGCCGCCGCCGCCGCCGGAGCCGCCGCCGCCGCCGCCGCCGCCCGCGCCGCCGCCGCCGCCACCGCCGCCGCCCGAACCGGCACCGCCGGAACCGGCCGCCAGGGTCAGTGTGCTCGCCAGACCCGTATTACCGTACTCCGCCGACGCACCCTGCCCGCCGGGTTGTCCCGCCAGGCCGTCATTTCCAGGTCCGCCCGAATTGCCGGGATTGTTGGTGCCGCCCGTACCGCCCAAACCCAGCTTGAGATGCACGTAAAGTGTAATGCCGAGAATGCCCGTATCCATTGGAATGACGACTTCATTCGTGGTCATAGAGCCACCAAGCGCCTGACTGGTCTGTCCGCCGCCCGTGCCCCGCGTTCCCCCGTCCAAACCGTCCCCCTTTGCGCCGCCCGCACCGCCTGCGGGAGACGGAGTCCCGCCAAAGCCGCTCCCGCCCGGAGACCCCCCACCCCCCCCCCCACCCCCCCCCCCCCCCCCCCCCCCCCCCCCCCCCCCC
>CAZOMH010000029.1:0-16425 GCA_964580415.1 uncultured Nitrospirales bacterium | reverse complement strand
ATGCCCACCAGCGGCTGTATTGCCTGCTCCACGGTCTCCGCATCGGCGTTCAAAAGCTGGTAGATGTGCAGGTTGTTCGCCTCATAGGGGGTCGGCGAATCAAGACGCTTCACCAGGTCGCGCACTTTGGCCATGTTGCCCTCGGAGGCGACGACGATCAGCGAGTTGAGCCGCTCGTCGGGCACCATGCGCAGCACTTCCTGCCGGGCGCCGATAACCTGCGAGGTGGACCCGGGCTGCTGCGGCGCGCGCGTGGCGCGCACCGGGCGCACCGGCTGCGGCGCCATTGGCTGGCCCGGACGCTGCGCGGCACCGCCGGCGCCCGGCGTGCCCTCTTCGCCCAGCACCTGGGTGATCTGGTTCATCAGCACCTCGGCCCGGGTAAACTCGAGCGTGAATATTTCCGTCGAGGTGCTCAGACCGGCGACATCGGCTTCCTCGAGGAAGCCCAGCATGCGGCGGATGCCGTCCGCCGTGTCGGTGATGATCAGCGTGTTCGTCGGGGCATACACGTCTATCTGGGCGTTTTTCGTGCCCAGAATCTGCAGGGCCCGCTGGATTTCGGAGCCATCGGCGTATTTGATGGTGACGATGTGCGTCGAGAAGTTGTCAAAACCCTTTCCGGGTTTTTCCCCCCCGCTGATCACCGGCGTCTTGGCCGATGTCGTCGCATCCGCCGTCGGGATAATCTTTACCAAATGGCCATCGACGCTCTCCACCATCGAATAGCCGCGCGTGCTCAGAATCGATTCCAGCACCTGGTAGGCCATCTCGGGCGGAATGCGGTCATGGGTAATCAGGGTCACGGTCATCGACGAAATGTTGGCGTCCACGTCAAAATTGCGGCCGGTCAGCTTGCCGATGGCCTCAACCACGTCATACAGCGGGGCGTCGCGAAAGTCAAAGGAAACCGGCTCGTTCGCTTTTTCACCCGTCTTCGAATCGTTGGGCTCGGGCGGTTTGTCGTTCGGCGAGGGGGGACGCACCGGCATCGGGGCCGCATTGCCCGGACCCGCGTTGCGCCGCATCGTCGGCATTCCGGGACGCACCGGAGCGGCGGGCATCGGCCGCGAAGACCGGGGGGAACCGCCCATGGCGCGGGGGGGCGGCGCAGCCACCGGCCGGGGCGCGGGAGGCTGCGGCGCCGCCTCTTCCGGCGGGGGCGGCGGTGCCGCCTCTTCCACAGCCGGAGGAACCGGCACGGCCTCGGGTGCGGGGGCGGCAGGCGCCTCGATCACCGGAGCCGCCTCGGTCACAACATTCGGGTCCTGCCCGGCCGCCGGCATTGCAAAGAACGCGCCAGCCGTCAGGAAGAGCCCCGCCGTTCCAGCCACCATTATCTGTGTCATTCGCCGCATCATTTGGCCTCTTTTCCGCCGTGACCGCCGCAAACCGCCCGCGCGGACCGGTTGTGCCTAGTTCAGGCTATAGGTAATGACCTTTGGCTTGCCATCCCGCATAATGCCGATTTTGAACGAACTGGCGGTCTGGTATTTTTGTACAAGTTCCATAATCTTCTGTTCGCTGTCGATCTGTTCGTTGTTGACCGTCTGCAAAACGTCGTTGTCTTTAATGCCCAATTTCTGCGCCAGCGGAACCTGGCCGATGTTTGGCGCCGTCACACCAATGATGTTTCCATTCGCGTCCCGCGCCATCTCGGGTTTTACGTTGGTCACAAGGTCCGCGTAGTTCGCGTAAAGTTCCTGGACCACCTCGTCGCGTTTCAGGCTGACGCGTTCCGAGACCCCGGGGTCCGCGGGTGTCTTCGGCGCGGACGGCGCCTTCGCCACCGTGTCCGGTTCGGCTGCCGCCTCGTCCATCTTCAACCGCTCGCGCTTGGGCGGGTTGAAGCGTTTGTTCAGTACGATCACCTCCCGCGCCAGCACCTCCTCCAGCGTCACACTGTCCATGACCTGGTCGCCAATCAGGTAACCACGCCCCCGGTCATTCGTGTCCTTGTTCTCGATAAACGCCGTCGAAAACTTGCTCGTCGCGCCCAGGGCAATTGTTCCCATGAGCCGCAAGTTCAGTGTTGTGTCCACGACAGGCGGATCGGCGGGCGTTTCCGCGGTGGTGGGAGGGGCTATGGCCCCCGGATCCCATTTGCCCGCCTCGCCAAACAGCCCGCTTTGCTTCAGACAGGCGTAGGCGGGACGGTCAGCCACCTCCGGAAGCGGTGGAATCGCATTCCCGGCGGCGTTGACGCCTTCAGGCGACACCGCATCGGGGCCGGGGATCACCCGGGTCAGTTCCATCGCAACGAGACCCACCACCACCGCAACCAGCGCCACCACGGCCAGGTCAATAAGGATGAATGTCTTACGGATGATTAATCCACGAACCATGTACACCTCGTAACCACACCGAAATGCGGACACGGACGCTGATTGATCCCCCCGCGGCGGGATCTTCACTTCGGATAGTAAGCACAGTACGACCGTACAGTGCCGGTTGTGTCAACGAAACCATAATGTAATATGTTGACACAGCACACAATACGGCTTGTGCGTAGTGTAGTGCATCAATCAACGGCAACGCAATCCTGTTGTCAATAATTTACTCTCGGCAAAACACTATATATTGTGTTTGCCAGCTTCGCAAGTTCTCTTATAGTGTATTGCGCAATATGGGCAAACCCTTTTTATCAAATCCGGGGGGCGGGCGACATGGCCGCGATGCCCTTTCAGCCTCAGGTCGGGGTGCGTCGGAATAGCGCCAGGCCGGCGGCCAAGAACAGACCGTTTGCCAGCCAAGCCGCCACCGGCGGCGGTAATTTGCCCATGTATCCCAATCCCACGCTCAGGTAAAACACCGTCATGTACGCCAACCCTATCGCGATACTGGCACCGACGCCCAGCATGAATCCGCCGCGCCGCAGCCGCAGGGCGAAGGGAATGGCCAGGAATACCATCACAAAACACAAGGCCGGTTGCGCGAACTTCAGGTGGTATTCCACCTGCTGCCGCAGGGCGGGCATCCCCAGGCCCTCCGCCCGGCGAAGGTCGGCATTAAGCTGCAGCACCGTCTTTGAGCGCGAAGGCTCGTCAAGGGCGAACAGCACCTCCGGACTTTCCGCAAAGGGCGCGGGAGTCCGGGTAATACGCTGCGACACCACCTCCCAATCCTTGCCCGGGTCAAATGCCGCCCAGCGCCCGTCTTCCAGGTACCAGCGCCGCTCCGTTTCATCCCAGTAGATGCGGTCCGCACGGATTTCATCCACCCGGCCGGGCCGAATGGCGTGCAAATACACGTCCTCGCCGGTCATGGCCCGGGGATTGAACTTGAGCACATGGCAGGTCCACACCCCGCCCAGATTGGTCCAACTCGTGCCCTGGCGCACGGGGCCGCCTATCTTTCTGAAGTACTTCTGCTCCACGGCGTTAAAGGTGCGCGACGCGGCCACACCAAGTGTGTCCTGGAAGGCAAAAGCACCCAGCGCGGCGATCAGCGCCACCAGCACCGGCGCGCGCGCAATCCGCCGCAGGCTGGTGCCCCCGGCCAGCACGGCCGTCACCTCGTTGTCCTGCGCCGACTGGCCCATCACCATCAGCCCGGCAATCAGCACGGAAAGTGCCGCGGCATGGTATTCGAACAACACCTGGGGAATGAAGCAGAGGTAATATTCCGCCACAGCCCAGACGGGGATTTTGTACTTGATGATGTTGTCCTGCTTGGACAGCAGCAGGTCCACCACGATAACCAGCAGGGTCATTGAGACAAGAATGCGCAGCATCGCCGCCACGAGACGTTTTATATAGTATCGGTCGAGCAGCGTCATACCCGGTCCACCCGTCCGATAAGGAAAACGCCCCATGCGGCCAGGATCGCATTTGGAATCTGACCCAGCAGAACCGTCACCGGCAGCGACGCCAGGAAGGTTGGTTCCACCAGCTTGCGCAGCACGAAGTAGACACATATCATCGACAGCCCCACGGCGAAAGCGTAAGACCGGCCCGACCGCCTGGTGCGCGCGCCAATCGGCGCGCCCACCAGACTCACGGCAAGACACATGAGCGGAAAGGAAAGCCGGTTCTTCACTTCCAGCCGAATCCCGCGCAGCTCGGAGGCCACGGGGAGGGACCCCGTCTCGGCATAGATGGCCCCCAGGCGTCTCTCCTCGGAAAACAGCTCGCTCATGGTCATCCCGTCATTGGTATTGGGAACTTTGCGGGTTTCCGGCGTGGGCACCGGCTGTTTGAGCGTTTCAAATGTGATATGCCGCCTTGGATCGGCCGGCACGAGATAGCCCTTGCGCATTTCGAGCACGGGACGTCCGTTTTCATGGATAAGCCGGGCGGAATCGGCATAAAAGGCATTGGCGCCGCCTTCTTCCGCAGGCTGGAGAACGGTCAGGTTGCGCAGGGTGCCGTCGGGGTCCCGTGTCCCAATGTACACACGCCAGCCGCTGTATTCCTGGATGGAGCCCGTCGGCAACAGGTCAATGGACACGCGCAGCGGCAATTCGACCATCATGAGGCTCATCATGCGGCGGTACGCCCAAGGCCGCCCCATGTCCTGCGCCATATAGACCAGTCCGCTCAGCAGCGTCCCCGCCGCGATTACGGGCAGCACAATGCGCTTGAGCGGGATGCCCGCCGCCTTCATGGCAATCAGCTCACTGTGCTGGGCCAGGCGCGAGAAAGCGAACATAATCCCAAGCAAAAAGGTAATGGGGATAATGTAGCCTGCCAGTGTCGGCAGGGCGTAAAAGGAGATGCGCGACACGTCGAGCACCCGCACCTGGTCGGCCGGGATCATTTTGATCAACTCGCCCATTTGGTTGCGCACCGTGCCGCCCACGATAAAGAAGCCGATCACTCCCGCCGCAAGCAGGGCAGGCACGCCAATCTGGCGCAGGGTGTATCGGGAAATCAGCTTCACGGACGTACTCCTTGGGGAATTGCCGCGATTATAGCCGAACGGGCAGGGGTGGCGCACCGCGCGGGACCGCCCCCATTTCCGGTCCCGGCTCCCGGGAACCGCCGTGATGTCATTGAAGCGTTTCCCCGGTTTGTGTACGCTCCACTTGACACATAGACAGCGCAACCGTCCGGAGGAATGCCATGGAACGGTCGTATTCACGATCAGCGCGGAAAGAACGCAGCGGGACCCTCCGTCCGCTTTTCGGTATTCGCCCTTTGGTGACGGTGATCGCGGCAGCGCTGTTCAGCGCCTGCGCCCGTGCGGAAACGCTGCCGTGGCATCCGCTGCCGCCCATCCCCGACGCGCTCGGTGTGGCGGGTGCTTTTGCCGGAACGTCGGGCGGCGCGCTGCTGGTGATGGGCGGCGCCAATTTCCCCGACCGCATGCCCTGGGACGGCGGGACCAAGGTCTGGCATGACACGGTCTACGTGCTGGAAAGGCCTGACGGGGCATGGAAGATCGCGGGAAAACTCCCCCGACCCCTGGCCTACGGCGTTTCGGTGCAGACCGAACAGGGCGTTCTCTGCATCGGCGGCAATGATGCCAACGCGTATTATGCCGATGTCTTTCTCGTGACCTGGGATGGACACGCTTTGGCAACGCGCCCCTGCCCGCCGCTGCAAAAGACCCTGGCAAATGCCTGCGGCGCACTGGTGGACGCCACGGTTTATGTTGCCGGCGGCGAGACTGCGCCGAAGGTGACGCAATGCAGCAAGGGATTTTACGCACTGGACCTGGGCGCGAAAGAGCCGCAATGGAAGACGCTGGAATCCTGTCCCGGAGACGCGCGCACGCTGGCCATGGCCGCTGCCGTGCAGGGCCGCTTCTTGCTCATGGGCGGTGTGTCGCTATCGGCCGGGCCCGATGGAAAGCCTCTCCGCAAATACCTTAAGTCGTGCAATGCCTACGACCCGGCGAAGAACACCTGGGAGCCCTTGGCCGACATGCCGAAAGCGGCCGCGGCCGCACCCACACCCGCGCCCGCGCTGAAAGGAAAGAGCCGCATCCTGATCTTGGGCGGGGATGACGGGTCTTTGTGCGGGTTCGAGCCGCCGGCGCAGCATCCCGGCTTTCCCGGCACGGTGCTCGCATACGATCTGGTCAAGAATGCGTGGTCCGTTGAACAGCCCGTTCCCGCGCCACGCGCCACGCTGCCGGGCGTGCTGTGGAATAGCAATATCGTCCTGCCCAGCGGCGAGGTGCGGCCCGGTGTCCGTTCCCCCGAAGTGTGGGCGGCGGAAATGGCGGAGGCGGGAAGATGAGCAATTCACAGAAGAACGCCATGACCCGCGCGTGGACGGTGGTTGGCCTGCTCTGGGTGGTCGCCATGCTAAATTACCTCGACCGGCTGACCATTACCACGATGCACGACTCGCTCAAGTCGGACATCGCCATGACCGAGGCCCAGTTCGGTCTGCTGACCTCCGTGTTCCTCTGGGTATATGCCCTGGTAAGCCCGCTCGGCGGGTTCATGGCGGACCGGTTCAGCCGCACACGGGTGATCATCGGCAGCCTGCTGGTGTGGTCGCTGATGACCTGGCTTACGGGCATGTGCCATTCCGTGGCGCAACTGGTGACAGTGCGAGCACTTATGGGCATCAGCGAGGCCTGCTATATCCCCGCCGCACTGGCGCTCATCTCCGACTACCACCGCGGCCCGACCCGTTCGCTGGCGACCGGCATTCACATGAGCGGCATCTACGCGGGTGCGGCGCTGGGCGGTATCGGCGGTTCCATGGCCGAGCACCTCGGCTGGCGCGCCAGCTTTTCCGTCTTCGGCGGAGTCGGTATTGCCTACGCCTGCGTGCTGCTGGTGTTATTGCGCGACGCGCCGAAAGAAGAGACTGCCGAGGCCGCCGCGAGCGAGACATCCGACGCTCCGATAAACCTGTTCGCCGCGCTGAAATCATTGCTTTCCCTGCCATCCTATGCGGTGCTGCTGCTCCACGTCAGCCTGCTCTCACTGGCCTTCTGGGGGATTAACGGCTGGCTGCCGACCTATCTGAAAGAGCACTTCAGCATGGGGCAGGGCAAGGCCGGTCTTTCCGCCACGGGCTACATACAGGCGGCCTCCTTCCTCGGCATCCTCATCGGCGGTGTCTGGGCCGACCGATGGAGCCGGACGAACCGCCGGGGCCGGGTGCTGGTGCCCATGGTGGGATTCCTGCTGGCCGCCCCGGCGCTCTATATGGCCACATCGACCAGCGTGTTCGTGGCGGCCATTGCGGGACTTCTCGTGTTCGGTGTGGCCCGCGGCTTTTCCGATGCGAACATGATGCCCATTCTCTGCCAGGTGGCCGACCCGCGCTACCGCGCCACGGGCTACGGGTTCATGAACTTTTGCAGTTGCCTGGTGGGCGGCGTGATGATTTACGCCGGCGGCGAACTCAAGGACCACCAGATAGGTCTCGGCGTGACCTTCCGGTGCGCGGCGGCCGGTCTGTTCATCGCAGCGCTGTTGCTGTGGTTCATACGGCCCAAACGGGAAGCTGAAGCGCTGTAATTCCGACCCCGTCAATCTTGATGCGGGTCCTTCATGGGTATCATAATCGAACGATGCGCTACGTCCATTTTGGACGCCGGGAAGGAATTCAAGACCATGAAAGCCTGCGTGCTGCACGCCATTGGCGATTTGCGAACGGAGCATGTGCCCGTGCCCGAACCGGGACCGGGCTGGGTGCGCGTGCGGGTGGCCGCGTGCGGCGTCTGCGGCTCCGACATCCCTCGCGTGTTTGAAAAGGGCACCTACCGCTTTCCGCTGATCCCGGGCCACGAGTTCGCCGGGGTGGTGGACGCGGTGGGCGAGGGCGTGAGTCCCGCCCGGATCGGCCGGCGCGCCGCGGTGTTTCCGCTGGTCCCCTGCATGCGCTGCGCCATGTGCGCCGTGGGCGCCTATGCACAATGCGCCGACTACGACTACCTCGGTTCCCGCCGTGACGGTGCGTTCGCGGAATATGTGGTCGCGCCCGAGTGGAACCTCGTGCCCGTTCCGGAGGGACTCTCGCTGGAGGAGGCGGCCATGTGCGAACCGGCGGCAGTGGCCGCGCACGCGCTGCGCCAGGCGAAAATCGACCTGGGCGCAACGGTGGTCATTTTCGGCGCGGGACCCATCGGCCTGATGCTTGCGCAGTGGGCCAGGGCATGGGGTGCGGCGCGGGTGATGCTGCTTGACGTGGACCCGGAGAAACTCAGCTTCGCGGACGCGCTCGGCTACGGTCTCACCCATAACCCGAAAGACGGGGATGCGGTGGCCTGGGTGCGCGGCATGGCGCCGCTCGGCGCGGACGTGGTGGTGGAGGGGTCGGGCAGCGCGGCGGCCTTCGAGCAGACCGTGCAGTGCGCCAAACCCTTCGGTGCGGTTGTGCTCATGGGCAACCCCGCCGGACCGATGACCCTTTCGCAAAAGGCTTACTGGGCCATCCTGCGCAACGAGTTGCGTGTGCTGGGAACGTGGAACTCGTCTTTTGCCGACCTGCGCGGCAATGAATGGCAGCTGTCACTCGACGCGATGGCCTGCGGCCGGATTGACGTCAGGCCGCTCATCAGCCACCGCACCGGCCCCGACGAGCTGCTGGAACACCTGATCATGATGCGTGACCGCAGGGGCTTCTTCAACAAGGTGATGATGAAAAACGAATAATTCTCGAATCACGCGGGGGGCAAGGCGGGAACCGCCCGGTCCCTCCTTTCCAACCGCTTCGTGCCGGATGGAAACCGCGGTTGCGTTCGTTTTGCATATTTCTCACGGTTCATGGTACATTTTTTATTCTTCCAATGGTCCCTTCCAACGCCCCGCAACGCGGGGATGTTTCTTTTGGGGCCATGCCGGAGACGTTTGTATAAGGAGTTTGGCAGTGCCCACATACACCTACCGCTGCAAGAAATGCAGTCACGAGCATACAGAATTTCACTCCATGTCGGCGGCGCCTCAAATCCGGTGCGACCTTTGCAACGGCTTGTGCGAAAAGCAGATAGGCTCCGGCGCGGGAATCATTTTCAAAGGCACCGGCTTTTACGAAACCGACTACAAAAAGAAGAGCGGCGCGCCCGAAGGCGGCGCGGCGGGCAGAATAGCGGAGAAGACGGCGGGAAAAACCGCGGAATCATCCGCGGAAAAAACACCGGCAAAGAGCGAAACCCCCAAGAAGGAAAGCAAGGGCGGCAAGACCGCGGGGTCCGGCAAGGACTGACGGCGCGCCGCATCGGCGAGGCTCCCATGAACACGGAACAGATTAGGGCACTCAACGACGCCCACATTATCAACACTTACGGCGTGCGAAAGCTCGCCATTGTGCGCGGCGAGGGCGCGCGCCTGTGGGACGCGGACGGCCGCGAATACCTGGACTTCTTTGCGGGAATCGCCGTGTGCAACCTGGGGCACTGCCACCCGAAAGTGACCGAGGCAATCTGCCGCCAGGCGGCCACACTGGTGCATGTGTCCAATCTGTATTACATTGAGCCGCAGACAAAGCTCGCCGAACTGCTCAGCAGGAACAGTTTTGCCCAACGCTGGTTCTTCTGCAACGGCGGCGCCGAGGCCAATGAGGCGGCCATCAAGATCGCACGCCGTTTCTGGGCGGAACAGGGCACACCCAGGCCGGGCGTGGTCACTGCCGAGCATTCGTTCCACGGCCGCACGCTGGCCACCATCACCGCCACGGGCCAGCCGAAGTACCAGAAGGGTTTTGAGCCGCTGCTGCCGGGCGTGAGCTACGTGCCCTATGATGATCTTGTGGCACTGGAAGAAATGCTCACCCCGGAGGTTGGCCTGGTGCTGATCGAACCCATCCAGGGGGAGGGCGGTGTGCGTGTGCCGTCGCCGGGTTATCTGCGCGGCGTGCGGGAACTGTGCGACAAGACGGGCGCGCTGCTTGCGTTTGACGAGGTGCAGACGGGTCTCGGCCGGACGGGCACGCTCTTTGCCTATGAGCACGAGGGCGTTGCGCCGGACATCATGACGCTGGCCAAGGGTCTGGGCAACGGTGTGCCCATCGGCGCGATGGGCTGCACGGAGCGCGTGTCGGCGGGCTTTGCGCCCGGGTCGCACGCGGCCACCTTCGGCGGCAACCCGCTGAGCACTGCCGCCGCCGTGGCCACGATGGAGGTGCTGACGGCGCCCGGCTTTGTCGAAACGGCCGCCGCCAGGGGTGAATACCTTCTTGCCGGACTGCGCGCCATGGCCGCGAAACACCCGAAGGTTGTCGAGATTCGCGGACGCGGGCTGATGGCCGGAATCGAATGCGCCGATCCGGCAGCGCCCGCGATTGGCGCGCTTTTGGACGGGGGCATTATTTGCGGGCCGGCGGGGCCCAACGTGATCCGGTTCCTGCCGCCGCTCATCGTTTCCGAGGGTGACATCGACCGCGCGGCAAACACGCTTGACCGCGTTCTGGGAGGATTGGGATGGTAAAGGATTTCATCTGCCTGGCCGATTTCACCGGCGACGAGATTTTGGGTTTTTTGGACCTTGCCGACCGGCTGAAGAAAATGCAGCGGGACGGCGCGCCCCATCCGCTGCTCCACGGCAAGACGCTGGCCCTGATCTTCGAGAAGGCGAGCCTGCGCACGCGGCTCACGTTTCAGGTTGGCATGTACCAGCTCGGCGGCAAAACGGTTCTGGTTGACGACACGCTCGGACGGCGCGAATCGGTGTCCGACATGGCGCACAACCTCGAGCGCTGGGTGGACGGCATCATGGCCCGCACCTACCGCCACGAACATGTGGTCGAGATGGCCGGGTGCGTCAGGATTCCCGTGATCAACGCGCTCACCGATCTGCTTCACCCGTGCCAGATACTGGCCGATGTGCAGACGCTGCGCGAGCACAAGGGGCACGACCTGGGCAGCCTCAAGGTCGCCTTTGTCGGCGACGGCAACAACGTGTTCCACTCGTGGGCCAATTTTGCCCGGCGCGTGCCGATCAACCTGACCCTGGTGTGCCCGCCCGGATACAAAGGCAATGCGGAAATCGCCGCCTGCGCGCGGCGCGAGTCCAGGGGCGAGTTTGTCATCACCCACGATCTCGCGGCGGGTCTGCGCGGCGCGGACGCCGTGTACACCGACGTGTGGGCAAGCATGGGCCAGGAGGATGAGGCCGCCGAGCGCGCCGAGATATTCGCGCCCTACCAGGTCAACGCGAAACTGATGTCGCTTGCCAAACCCGATGCGGTGTTCATGCACTGCCTGCCCGCGCACCGCGGCCTGGAGGTGACCGACGAGGTGATCGACAGCCCGCAATCCATCGTGTTTGACGAGGCCGAGAACCGGCTCCACGCGCAGAAAGCCGTGCTGGCCACGCTGCTGCGGGGCGGTGTGCAGAAGATTTAGCTGCGAGAATCCAGAAGTCAGAATCCAGAAGTGAAGACGGAAACGAAGGCACATTGGCAAAGTTATGGGAAACCATTTGTGTCCCCTGCGTGCATTCAGGAACCTGGTTCGATATTTCGGAGATTCTTTGCTGGATGATATGAAAGTCCTTGTGCAGAAGGGAACAGCCTGACCCGGTGTTGTTTTTTCTTTCTTCTGGATTCTGGATTCTATTAAAGCCCTCTGTGGCTCAACCGTAAAGGAACATGACATGAGCGCCAAGGTTAAGAAGATTGTGCTGGCCTATTCGGGCGGGCTCGACACGTCGATCATCCTGAAGTGGCTGCAGGAGGCCTACCAGGCCGAGGTGGTCGCCTATATCGCCGATGTGGGCCAGGGCGAGGAACTGGAGGCGGCGCGCGTCAAGGCGCTGAACACCGGCGCGGTCGAGGCCATCGTGGGCGACCTCAAAGAGGAGTTCGTCCGCGACTTCGTGTTCCCCGCCATGCGCGCCAACGCCATGTACGAGGGCAACTACCTGCTCGGCACCAGCGTCGCCCGGCCGATCATCGCCAAGGGCATGATTGACGCGCTGCGCGCCACCGGCGCCGACGCCGTGTCCCACGGTGCCACCGGCAAGGGCAACGACCAGGTGCGCTTCGAACTGACCGCCATGGCGATGGAGCCGGGCGTGCGCATCATCGCGCCCTGGCGCGACCCGCTGTGGACGCTCAACTCGCGCGAGAAGATGGTGGCCTACGCGCAGGAGCGCGGCATCCCCGTGCCCGTCACGAAGGCCAAGCCCTACTCGTCCGACCGCAACCTGCTGCACATCTCCTTCGAGGGCGGCATCCTGGAGGACCCGTGGAACGAGCCGCCCGAGGACATGTTCGTGCTCAGCACCTCGCCCGAGAAGGCGCCCGACACGGCCACCTACGTCGAGGTCGACTTTGAACAGGGCACGCCCGTCGCCGTCAACGGCGAAAAGCTCGGCCCCGTCGCGCTGCTGACCAAACTCAACGCGCTCGGCGGTGCCAACGGCGTCGGCCGCGTCGACATGGTCGAGAACCGCTTCGTCGGCATGAAGTCGCGCGGCGTGTACGAGACGCCCGGCGGTACCATCCTCTACGCCGCGCACCGCGCCGTCGAGTCGCTCACGATGGACCGCGAGGTCATGCTGCAGCGCGACCTGCTCTCGCCGAAGATCGCCCAGCTCATCTACAACGGTTTCTGGTACTCGCCCGAGATGGAGGCCCTGATGACCTATGTGGACAAGAGCCAGGAAAACGTGACCGGCACGGCCCGCCTCAAGCTGTACAAGGGCACCTGCACGGTGGTCGGCCGCAAGGCCGAAAAGACGCTCTACGACACCAAGATCAGCACCTTCGAAGAGGACGAGGGTGCCTACGACCAGGCCGAAGCCACCGGCTTCATCCGCCTCAACGCCCTGCGCCTGCGCGTCCGCAACAAGGCGGGATTCTTCAAGGCCTGAGCCGTACCACACATTAGGCGATGACTAAAACACCCCCTGTGCCACAGGCGCGGGGGGTTGTTCTTTGTGTTCGCAAGAAAACGCCGGCCAACCTGATAGTTCTGCGAAAGAGGCGCAGGCGGACAAGGCGCCAGGGGTCGCGCTGCGCATTCAGGGCGTCATGCTCAGCCTGAAGCGGCACAGCGTCGCCGACATCGCACGGCTGCTCCATGTCCACCGCCGCCGCGTGAAAGTGTTTTTGCCCCCCTCCTGCCCGCCGAAGTTTAACGCCGTGGAGCGGGTGTGGCCTTGCACCCGGGTCGAGTCGGCCCGCAATGGCCGCTTCGACACCGCCGACGAATTGTGCCGGAGCCTGTTCAGCGTATTTGCCGGTATCCAGCGCCACCCGGAATAATCATGTGCCCGATGAAACCGTATTCGTGAATCGCATTTGTCGGTCTCTTTACGCGCGTCTATACAACACGGTCGATCATGGCGCCACCAGTTTGATGTAATCGCTGTACACAGAAGAGTAGTTGCCGGCCGCATCGGCGTACTGCACCCGCACAGTATGGTAGCCGGGCCCTGCGGGCAGCACATGGGAGGGGGCGGCATTCAGTGTCTGCCAGACGGTCCAGTTTGAACCGTTGTCGCTGAAGCGCATGCGGGAGACTCCGGCGCCGGTATCGGCCCAATTCAGGTTCAGCGTCACGGTTTGGCTGGCCGTGGTGGATGCGCCGCTGTTTATGAGAATGCTGCCGGTGGGCGGCGTGGTATCCAGGCGGATATAGTCGTTGTAGACCAGGGAACGGTTGTTGGCCTTGTCCAGGAACTGCACCCGCACGGTCTTGTACCCGTCGCCGGCGGGCAGGGTATAGGCGCGCGTTGCCGCCGGCGGTTCCCAGGCGGACCAAGTGGCGCCGTCATCACTGAACCGCATGCGCGCCACGCCCCAGCCGGTGCCGTCCGACCAGGTTAGCGCCAGCGTGACGTCGGCCGTCTTGGTGGTGCTGCGGTTGTTGTTGATAACGACAGAACCGGTCGGGGGGGTGGTGTCCGGGACAAGTGCGAGATTGAAGGACCATCCCGCAAACACGCCCCATTCATAGGAACTGGACATGCCGCGGAATTGGGCCTCATGGGCGTCCAAGTCCCAAGTGTTGTAGTAGATATACGTTTGCGGCGTGCCGTCGTTATACCCGATCACGGTGACGAAATGGTCTGTCTCGCCGTCGCCGGAAGAATCGACGAGAAACACCATGGGCCGTCCCGCATCGATTTCCTGCTTCAGCACGGTGAAGGTCAGGGAGAATCCGTAATAGTAGGTCTGTCCCGTCGGGGCGTAGCGGGACGAGCGGAGAGCGGCGTAACCGTTAAACGACGGGAGGATGTCGGTGGACCAGCTCCAGCCGTAGTAGTTGTTGGCCGAGGAGCGGGAAGTTCTCATGAAATCGGCGAGGCAGTTGTCGGCATGGGGCGTGCGGCCCTGTTCAACGGCATCGTCTGTTTGCATCGACGGATAGTCGTCCTCCGGCGAGGCATAGTCCTCATAATGCTGCTCGCTGCCTGCCGGATAGGGTGAAAGGGAATCACCGCCCGAGGCGATGGCCTGGTCCACGGCCGCGGTTTGCGTGGCTGCGGAACCCGGAATCAGGGTGTCAAACCCCTTGGCGTCCCAGTAGCCGGTCACCATGCCCACGGCGGTCGGCCCGCAGCCATGCCGCCACAGGTACGGCGGCACGCCGGTAATGGTTACCGCGGCCTTCGAATCCCCAAGGGGCGGGGAAACCACGCCCGGTGGCGGCGTGGGGCCGGTGGTGCTCTGCCTTGCCTCTTGGGCGCACACGGCGCTTCCCGCGAATATGGCCAAGAGAAATACCGGACATGCTGTGCGCCGCACAAAGCGAAATACTCCGGACGCAATCCCGTTTACCACAGTACCGAAATGCATGACAACCCTCATTCCGCGCGGCATACACCAATGTTGGCGGCCGGTCCGATGGCGCGTTGAACAGACCAGAACCCCATCCTAGAAGTGATCGCATAAAAAGTCAAGACCCATCGGCAGATGTCGGCGGACATTTGGGACGACGCCGGCCGCGCAAGGCCATGTTCTGGAGACGCGCCGCTGAAAATGCGCGACGGCGGACGAGAAACAACCCAACCCCGGGCTGCGCCCGGCGATAAAGGCGTCCGGAACACGGCTACAGGCGGACTTCTTCGAGCAATTCGGGCAGGTGGACCGTGGTGAAGTCCTTGTGGCGCGCCTGTGTGCGTCCGGCGTAGGGCAGGCTTACAGGCGACGCGCCGTGCAAAATGGCCACGCAGGGCATCCCGGCCGCCTCGGCGGCGAGGAAGCCCGAATAGCTGTCCTCAAACACCACGCAGCGGCCCGGCGGCAGGCCCAGCACGGCGGCGGCGGCGAGGAAAATGTCCGGCTTGGGCTTGCCCGGCAGATTGGGGCCGGGCGTAACCACCGCCGAAAAGAGGTCCTCAATGCCCAGCACTTCCAGAATCATTCGTGCATTGGGTTCGGGCGCATTGGAGGCCACGGCACAGGGCGTACCCCACGCGCGCAACTGGTCCAGAAATTCCGTCAATCCGGCCATCGGCTTTAATACGGGGCGGTAAAGCTCCCGGTAAATCGCCTCCTTTTCGTCGGCGATATCCTGGCCCAGACCGGGCATGCCGAAATTTCTGCGCATGATCCCGAGAATGACTTCGTTGTCCTTTGAGTGAATATGCGTGCGGTAATAATCCGCGTCAATGGGCAGACCGCGGCGGCGGCCCAGTTCTATCCAGCCCGCCTGGTGCCACGCATGGTTGTCCACCATGGTTCCATCGACATCAAACACAGCGCCCCACGGGGCGCGGAGGGAATCGTGTGACATGAATTGCTCCGGGGCAGACAGCGGCTATGCCTTGACGACCTCGATAAACAGGTCGAGAAAGTCCTCCGGCCTGCGGTCGGCCCGGCACTGCTTGTTGAATGCGTTCACCAGTTTTACGTAATCGGCCTGGTGCATCTGGTCGTTCAGGTACAGTTGGTACAGCGGGTCCGTGTCGCACACGCTGTCGCGGTGTCGCGGGCAACCCACGTTTTTGTGCAGGCTGAACCCCTTGTGGGTGCCGTCGCGCCCTTCCATCAGCTTGAAGGGATAAAGCCGGCACAGGTTGGGCCGGTGGTCGTAGATGCTGCAGAAGCGCGTCTTGCGGTCAAGGAAATGGCAACCTGTTTTCTCGTCGCGCTGAAGCGCCATGATGTACTTCTCGCCGCCGATTTTCAGCCAGGTCGGATCGCCCTTGTCCACGCCCTGGATTTCCTCCGGCGTGAGCCATTCCAGGAACTCGTGCGGGTCCCGGCCCGTGTTCATCGCGATGCGCAGCACATCCCAGGGCGTGGGCAGGCAGACCACGTCGGTGCAACAGTGGCCGCAGTGGTGGCATTTGAAATTAACCTGGCGCAGACCCATGGGTGCTCCTTTCGCGCCGGCGGGTTGTCCATTATTCTCCGGCGGCGGGACGCATGTTATACACCACTGCGGGGGGCGTTTTCATTTGTGGCCGCAGTGTCCCGGCTGAGCTGCCCGGCGACGAGATCATAGTTCAGGGCCTTGGGATGCCCCCAGGGCTGCACCGAATTGTCGTCGAAGAACAGGTCTTCCAGGGGTGTTTGAACATTATCCAGCAAAGCACTGTAGTCAAGCACCCGAACACTGGCACCC